>JAYSCA010000105.1:0-7457 GCA_041915165.1 Ideonella sp. | reverse complement strand
TGTTCCCCATGACGCACGACGCCGAGAAGCTGCTGCGCCACTGGCAGCGCGCGGCCGAGACGGTGCTGCCCTGGCTGCAGGCCGGGCGCGACGTGCTCTTCCTGGTGGAGGGCGACGCCAGCACCTACGCCACCTTCGGCCACCTGGCCCGCACGCTGCAGGCCCTGGTGCCGGGCGTGCCGGTGCAGACCCTGGCCGGCGTCAACGCCTTCACGGCGGCCTGCGCGCGCCTGGGCCGGCCGCTGTCCGAGCAGGACGACACGGTGGCCATCGTGCCGGCGGCCTACGGCGTGGCGGCGCTGGACCGGCTGCTGCCCGAGTTCGACACCCTGGTGCTGCTGAAGGTCAAGCCGCTGATCGAGCCCCTCTTCGACTGGCTGATCGCGCGCGGCCTGCTGGACGGCGCCGACTTCATCGAGCGCTGCGGCGCCCCCGACGAGCGGGTGTACCGCGGCGCCGAGATGCTGGCCCTGCGCGGCCAGCCGGTCAGCTACCTGTCGCTGCTGCTGGTGCGCCATGGGCAGCGCCTGCGCGGCGAGCGCATCCGCGGTTGCCTGAAGAAGACGCCGCCCACCCCGAACGCCCTCATCACCCATGAACGACCTGTCGTCTCCATCTTCGCTGCCCCGTGTGGTCCTGGTGGCCCTGACCAAGCACGGCGCCGCCCAGGCCGCGGCCCTGGCGCGGCAGCTGCCCGCGGCCGAGGTCTGCGTGGCGGCCAAGTTCGCCGCCGCCCTCGCCGGCCAGCTCAACCCGGTGCGCGCCTACGAGGGCGCCTTCAAGGACGAGGTGCCCGGCCTGTTCGCGCACTACGACCAGATCGTCTTCTTCGTGTCGCTGGGCGCGGTGGTGCGCTTGATTGCCCCGCACCTGAAGAGCAAGGACGAGGACCCCGGCGTGCTGGTGGTGGACGATGCGGCGCAGTTCGTCATCCCGGTGCTCTCGGGCCATGTGGGCGGCGCCAACGCCATGGCCGAGACGGTGGCCGCGCTGTTGGGCGCCACGCCGGTGCTGACCACCGCCTCCGACGTGGGCAAGACGATTCCGGTGGACATCCTGGGCCGCGAGCTGGGCTGGACGGTGGAGGCCCCCAAGCTCAACATCACCCGCGTCTCGGCGGCGGTGGTCAACGAGGCGCTGGTGGCCTTGGTGCAGGAGGCCGGCAGCCCGCACTGGTGGACCCGGCCCACGCCGCTGCCGGCCCACATCCACCGCTTTGACCGTTTCGAGGCGGTGGACCTGGACCGCTATGCCGCCGTGCTGTGGGTCACCCACGCGCCGGTGCCGCCCGAGCTGTGGCAGTGGCTGGACCAGCGCCTGGTGGTCTACCGGCCACCGCAGGAGGGGCAATCGTGAAGGTCGCCCTGGGCCTGGGCTGCGATCGCGGCACCCCCGAGGCCACGCTGGCCGAGGCCGTGGACCGGGCTCTGGCCGAACTTGCCACGCCCCCGCGTGAACCGGTGCGGGTGGTGGGCGCCGGCAGCATCACCCTCAAGGCCGACGAGCCGGGGTTGCTGGCGCTGGCCCGTGCGCGCGGCTGGTCGCTGCGCTTCTACCCGCCCGAGGTGTTGGCCCAGGTGAGCGTGCCCAACCCGTCCGAGACCGTGCGTCGTCACACCGGCACGCCCTCGGTCAGCGAAGCGGCGGCCCTGCTCACCGCCCTGGCCCGCGGCCCCGAAGCGCTGCGGGTGGAAAAGCTGCGCTGGCGCGGCGCAGATGGGCGCAGCGCCACCGTCTCGGTGGCCGTGGTAGACGACGCGCAGCAGCCGTGCTTCGACACCAGCCAGCGCGACGACGCCCAGGCCCTGCTGGCGGCGCGGCGCGACATGCGCCACTTCCTGCCGGGTTGCAGGGTGGACGAGAGCGTCATCGCGCGCCTGCTGGTGGCCGTGCAGGCCGCGCCCTCGGTCGGCCTGATGCAACCCTGGCGCCTGCTGCGCATCACCGACGGCGCGCTGCGCGAGGAACTGGCCCGCGAGGTGGATGCCGAGCGCCTGCGCACCGCGGCCCAGATGGGCCCGCGCGAAGCCGAATTTCTGGCGCTGAAGGTGGCCGGCGTGCGTGAAAGCGCCGAGCTGTGGGCCCTGGTGCTGGCCCCTGACGACGGCACGCTGTTCGGCCGCCGCACCCTGCCGCGCGACATGGCGGTGTGCTCGGCCGGCGCGGCGGTGCAGAACCTCTGGCTGGCCGCCCGGGCCGAGAACCTCGGCCTGGGTTGGGTGTCCCTGTTCGAGCCGGCGGTGTTGGCCCAGGCACTGCAGCTGCCGGCCGGTGCACAGGCCCTGGGCCTGCTGTGCCTGGGCCCGGTGGCCGCCTTCTATCCCCGGCCGATGCTCAGCCAGGCCGGCTGGCGCCAGCCCCGCCCGGACACCGCCTGGTGGGGCGAAAACCGCTGGGCCTTCGAGGCCGATCCCCCTCCCATTCCCGCAGACCCTGGAGCCCCCGCATGAGCGCGCCCCTTTCTCCCTCAGACACCGCCGCCGCCACCGCCGGCAAGATCATGCTGGTGGGCATCGGCCCCGGCAGCGTGGAGCACATGACGGGCCGCGCCCGCGCGGCCATCGCCGAGGCCGACACCATCATCGGCTATGTCACCTACATCAAGCTGGTGGCCGACCTGATCGAGGGCAAGGAGGTCATCCGCAAGAGCATGACCGAGGAGCTGGACCGCGCCATCGAGGCCCTGGACCGCGCCCGCGCCGGCAAGAAGGTGGCCCTGGTGTCCTCGGGGGATGCGGGCGTCTACGGCATGGCCGGCCCGACCTACGAGGTGCTGTTTCAGGCCGGCTGGACGCCGGACTCGGGCATCGAGGTCGAGATCGTGCCCGGCGCCTCGGCGCTCAACAGCTGCGCGGCCCGGGTGGGCGCGCCGCTGACGCACGACTTCTGCGCCATCTCGCTGTCGGACCTGCTGACCCCCTGGCCGGTCATCGCCCGCCGGCTGGACGCGGTGGCCCATGCCGACTTCGTCGTCGCGCTCTACAACCCCAAGAGCGGCCGGCGCACCCAGCAGATCGTGCAGGCCCAGCAGCTGTTCTTGCGCCACCGCCGCCCGGACACGCCGGTGGCCATCGTCAAGAGCGCCTACCGCCGTCGCGAGCAGATCACCTTCACCACGCTGGACCAGATGGCCGAGGCCGACATCGGCATGCTCAGCACCGTGCTGATCGGCAACAGCCAGACCTTTGTGCGCGAGGGCCGCATGGTGACGCCGCGCGGCTACGCCAACAAGTACGACCTGGACGAGGGCGGCGGCACCCGCGCCGGCGAGCAGGCCGGCCGCTCGCTCTCCACCGGCCTGCTGGGCTGGCTGCAGACCCTGCAGGCCGAGCACCAGGCGGGCGCCAGCCCGGATGAGCTGGCCCGGCGCCACCGCTTGCCGGCGGACTACATCGTGCAGGCGCTGCTGGTGCCGGCCGAGGCTCCCACGGCGGTGGTGGCCGAGGAGGGCGAGGCATGAGCGAGGTTCCCCGCCCGCGCATCGGTGCGTATGCGCGACACCTGCTGGTCTGCACCGGCCCGCGCTGCGCGCAGGAGGGACAATCGCAGGCTTTGTTCGACAGCCTGGGCGACAAGCTCAAGGCGGCCGGGCTGAACGAGGGGAGCCTGCGCGTGAAGCGCAGCCGGGTGAGCTGCTTTGCCGCGTGCAAGGGCGGCCCCATCCTCTGCGTGCAGCCGGATGGCACCTGGTACTACAACGTGACCCCTGAGACCCTGGACCGCATCATCGACGAACACCTGCGCCACGGCCAGCCGGTGGCCGAATGGGTGTTCCACCAAGGCCCCGGCTGCGCCGGCGCGGCCGATGACGAGATCCTGGGGTTGGAAGGCGATCGCGCGGCGTGATGCTGTTGGCCTTGTCTGCCCCCGTGACGGGCTGGGCCGTGGCCACGGCCCTGGCCTGGGACCGCCTGCTGGGCGAGCCACCGGCGCGCTGGCATCCGGTGGTGGGCATGGGGCGGCTGCTGGGCGCGGTCGGTCCGCGTCTGTGGCCGCTGCCGCCCGCCCGCGCCCGTGGGGCCGGGGCCGCGGCCTGGTGTGTGATGGCGTTGGCGGTGGCCGCCGTGGCGGCCGGGTTGCAGGCGGGGCTGGCGCAGGCCGTGCAGGCGGGCCTGCCGGCGGCCTGGCGGGATGTGGCCACCGGCGTGCTGCTGGGCGTGCTGCTCAAGCCGCTGCTGGCCTGGCGCATGCTGCGCGGCGAGGTCCGGCAGGTGGAGGCCGCGCTGGGCCAGTCACTGGACGCAGGTCGGCGCCGCCTGGCCTGGTTGGTCAGCCGACCGGTGGACCGGCTCAGCGCCACCGAGGTACGCGAAAGCGCGCTGGAGACCCTGGCCGAGAACCTCAGCGATTCGGTGGTGGCGCCGCTGTTCTGGTTTGCCATCGCCGGTCTGCCGGGCGCGGCGCTCTACCGCTTTGCCAACACGGCCGATGCGATGTGGGGCTACCGCGACCACCGCCGCTGGGGCGGCCAGTGGGCGGCCCGCGCCGACGACGTGCTCAACTGGCTGCCAGCCCGGCTGACCGCGCTGGCGCTGTGCGGCGTGGCGGTGCGCTGGCCCGGCTGGCAGCGGCTGCGGGCGGAGGCCGCGCGGCCCGCCTCGCCCAATGGCGGTTGGCCGATGGGCGCGCTGGCCCTGCTGCTGGGGCGGCGCCTGGGCAAGCCGGGCGTCTATGTGCTGAACCCGGAGGGGCGAATGGCCGAGCCGCACGATGTGACGCGGGCGCTGACCTGGTCGGGCCGGGTGGTGGGCTGGCTGGGCGTGGCCGGCCTGGCGGTGGCGGCCTCGGCCGCCTGGGGGGCGCTGTGGTGAATTCGCATCCTGCCGCGTTGGAACACGGTGGTCCCGACAGCGGGCCGGACATCCTGCACGACTTCTCGACCAATGCGAACCCGCTGCCCCTGCCGCCGGGCCTGCAGCGGGCGTTGGCCGAGGCCGACCGGCGCCACTACCCCGACCCCCACTACCAAGTTTTGTGCACCCGGCTGGCCGCGCACCACGCCATGGCACCGGCCCGGGTGCTGCCCACCGCGGGCAGCAGCGAGGCCATCCGCCGCCTGACCTTGCTGGCCCATCTGCAGGGTCTGCGCACGGCCTGGGTGCCGTCGCCGGGTTATGGCGACTATGCCGCCGCCGCCGAGGCGCTGGGGTTGCAAGTGCAGGGCTGGCCGGCCCCGGCCACGCTGCTGGACGGCCTGGACCGCGCCGCGTCGCCGGCCCTGGTCTGGCTCAACGAGCCCTGCAACCCCACCGGCGTCAGCCTGCCCACCCATTTCTGGCAGAACCTGGCCGAAATCGCCTGGCGGCGCGGCCACTGGCTGGTGCTGGACCGCGCCTACGAGCCGTTGCGGCTGGAAGGCCGCGACCCCATCACCGGCAGCGTGGCGGCGCGCTGCTGGCAGCTGTGGTCACCCAACAAGGCGCTGGGGCTGACCGGCATCCGCGCTGGCTATGTGCTGGCGCCGCTGGAGGCCGCCGATGACCTCGGGGCGCGTCTGCGCGCGCTGGCGCCCAGCTGGGTGCTGTCGGCCGAAGGGGTGCAGATGCTGCAGGCCTGGTGGGGCGAGGAGGTGCAGGGCTGGCTGCAGGAGAGCCGCCGCACCCTGGAACAATGGCGCACCATGCAACGCAATCTCTTGGCGGACCTGGGCTGGGCGCAACGCGCCACCGTCACGCCGTTCTGGCTGGCCCGGCCGCCGCTGCCCGCGCGGCTGCTGGGCCTGCGGCTGCAACAGCTGCGCGCGGCCGGCATCAAGCTGCGTGACGCCACCTCCTTCGGCCTGCCCGGCTGGGTGCGGGTGGCCACGCGCCCCCCGGAGGCCCAGCGGGCCCTGGCCCTGGTCTGGCACGCCAGCCGCTGGAAGGGCGAAGAAGGAGACACCCCATGACCGGTCCCGAGGTCGCGCCGCCCAAGGAAGGCGCCTGGCGCGGCGAACTGCGCCTCTTCCTGACGGCGCTGCAGTTTTTCACCCGCCTGCCGGTGCCGGCCTGGGTGGGCTGGTCCGCCGCGCAGCTCAATGCCTCGGCCCGTCACTTCCCCAGCGTGGGCTGGCTGGTGGGCGCGGTGGTGGGCACCGTGCTGTGGGGTGGGGCGCAGCTGTGGTCGCCCGGGGTCGGGGCCTGGCTGGCGATCGCCGCCGGCGTGCTGCTGACCGGCGCCTTCCACGAGGACGGGCTGGCCGACAGCTGCGACGGCTTCGGGGGCGCCTGGCAGCGCGAGCAGGTGCTGGCCATCATGAAGGATTCGCGCGTGGGCAGCTACGCCACGCTGGGCGTGGTCATCACGCTGGGGCTGAAGGCGCAACTGCTGATGCTGCTGGCCGAGCGCGCCCTGGGCTGGTGGGCCATCGTCGGCGTGACGGTGAGCGCCCATGCGCTCAGCCGCTGGGCCGCGCTGTGGGTCATGGCCCGGCTGAGCTATGTGCGCGAGGACGCGCTGTCCAAATCCAAGCCCATCGCCCAGGGCGTGGCCCGCGGCCCGCTGCTGTTCGCCACGCTGGTGGCCGCGCTGCCGCTGTTCACCCAGGGGCTGGCGGGGGTCTCGGCCGCGGTGTCGGCCCTGCTGATGGCCGGGCTGGCGGTGCGTTATCTGCGCCGCCGCCTGGGCGGCTATGTGGGCGATGCGCTGGGCGCCACCCAGCAGCTGACCGAGCTGGTGCTGCTGCTGTCGCTGCTGTCCCTGCCGCCGGCGGTGGAGAGTTTGAGCCGATGGCACTGATCCTGGCACGCCATACCCGGGTGGACCTGCCGGCCGGCACCTGCTATGGCCAGGCCGATGTGCCGCTGCTGCAGCCGCACGACCCGCCGTTCGATGGCGTGGGGCAGCGGCTGGGCGCGCTGCTGGACCGCATCGGTGACGGCACCCGGGTGGTCCAGGTGGTCAGCAGCCCGCTGCGCCGCGCCCGCCTGCTGGCCGCGCATCTGTCCCATGGCCTGGGCCAGCCGATCGCGACCGACCCGCGCTGGATGGAGCTGGATTTTGGCGCCTGGGAGGGCCGGCGCTGGGACGACATCCCCCGCGCCGAGAGCGACCCCTGGGCCGAGGACACCCTGCACCGCGCCCCGCCCGGCGGTGAGACGCAGAACGCGCTGATCGCCCGCGTGCAGGCGGCGCTGGCCGCGCTGCACGCGCCCGCCAGCCGGTCGGGCGAGGCGGTGCTGGTGGTGGCCCATGCTGGCCCGCTGCGGGTGGCGCTGGCCGCAGCCCAGGGCTGGGTGCCCTCGGCCGACCCGCAGCAGGCCCCGGTGTCGCTGGACTTTGGCGGCCTGACCTGGCTGGACCCGCTGCCCGCTGGCGGCTGGGTCCTGCGCGCCCTCAACGCTTGAATGTCTTCTTGCCATGGCTGAACACACCCTGATCCTGGGCGGCGCCCGTTCCGGCAAGAGCGCCTGGGCCGAACGCCAGGCCGCCGAATGGGCCGCGGCCGATGCCGGCCGCGCGGTGGTGGTCATCGCCAC
>JAYSCA010000104.1:0-7497 GCA_041915165.1 Ideonella sp. | reverse complement strand
GCTGGAAGCCCACCTCCATCATGTTGCCGCTCTGGTTGTCGCCCAGCACCTCGCCGGCGCCGCGGATCTCCAGGTCGTGCATGGCCAGGTAGAAGCCCGAGCCCAGTTCCTCCATCTCCTGGATGGCCGTCAGGCGCTGGTTGGCCTGCTTGGTCAGGCCCTCCACGTCGGGCACCATCAGGTAGGCATAGGCCTGGTGGTGGCTGCGGCCCACGCGGCCGCGCAGCTGGTGCAGCTGGGCCAGGCCGAACTTGTCGGCGCGGCTGATGATGATGGTGTTGGCGCTGGGCACGTCAATGCCGGTCTCGATGATGGTCGAGCACAGCAGCAGGTTGAAGCGCTGGGTGGTGAACTCGCGCATCACCCGCTCCAGCTCGCGCTCGGGCATCTGGCCGTGGGCCACGCCGATGCGGGCCTCGGGGATCAGCTCGGCCAGCGCCTGGCGGCGGTTCTCGATGGTCTCCACCTCGTTGTGCAGGAAGTAGACCTGGCCGCCGCGCTTCAACTCGCGCAGTACCGCCTCGCGGATCACGCTCTTGCCTTCGTTGCGCACAAAGGTCTTGATGGCCAGGCGGCGCTGCGGCGCGGTGGCGATGACCGACAGATCGCGCAGGCCCTCCAGCGCCATGCCCAGGGTGCGGGGGATGGGGGTGGCCGTCAGGGTCAGCACGTCCACCTCGGCTCGCATGGCTTTGATGGCCTCCTTGTGGCGCACGCCGAAGCGGTGTTCCTCGTCGATGATCAACAGGCCCAGGCGCTTGAACTGAACGTCCTTGGACAGCAGCTTGTGCGTGCCCACGACGATGTCGATCGTGCCATCGGCCATGCCGTCCAGCGCGGTTTTGACCTCCTTGGTGCTGCGAAAGCGCGAGAGCTCTGCCACCTTGACCGGCCACTTGCTGAAGCGGTCGACGATGGTCTGGTAATGCTGCTCGGCCAACAGCGTGGTGGGCGCCAGAAAGGCCACCTGCTTGCCCGCATGCACCGCGACGAAGGCCGCGCGCAGGGCGACCTCGGTCTTGCCGAAGCCCACGTCGCCACAGACCAGCCGGTCCATCGGCCGCGGGCTGATCATGTCTTGGATCACCGCGTGGATGGCGGCCTGCTGGTCGGGCGTCTCCTCGAAGCCGAAGCTGGCGGCGAAGGCCTCGTAGTCGTGTGGCGAGAAGCGGTGCGCCATGCCCTCGCGGGCGGCGCGCATGGCGTAGATGTTGAGCAACTCGGCGGCGGTGTCGCGCACCTGCTCGGCGGCCTTGCGGCGGGCCTTGTCCCACTGGTTGCTGCCCAGCTTGTGCAGCGGTGCTTCTTCCGGGCTGACGCCGGTGTAGCGGCTGATCAGGTGCAGCTGACTGACCGGCACGTACAGCGTGGCGTCGTCGGCGTATTCCAGGTGCAGGAACTCGCTGGGGCCCTCCAGCCCGGTGTCGATCTTGATCAGCCCCCGGTAGCGGCCGATGCCGTGCGCCGAGTGCACCACCGGGTCGCCCAGCTTCAGCTCGGAGAGGTCCTTGATCAGCGCGTCGACGTTGCTGGTCTGCTCCTGCTTGCGCCGGCGGCGCGTGCCGGTGGCGCCGCTGAAGAGCTCGCTCTCGGTCACGAACTGCACCGCCACCTGGGCCTCGGGCTCGTGCCAAAAGAAGCCAGTGGTCAGCGGGGCGGCGGTGATGGCCACCTTCTCGTCACCGGCCAGGAAGTCGGCCAGGGTTTCGACCGTGGGCACCTGGATCTTGTGGTCGCGCAGCAGCTCCAGCAGGCTTTCGCGCCGGCCTTCGCTCTCGCCCATCAGCAGCACCCGGTGGGGCGTGCTGTCCAGGTGCTTCTCCAGCGCGGCCAGCGGCTCGGTGGCGCCGCGGGTGACGCTCAGGTCCGGCAGCGGGCGGGCCCAGTCCACGGCCTCGCTGCCGCGCACCGCCAAGGTGGCGTGGGCATTGGTGGCGGCGAAGAATTCCTCCACCTTCATGAACAGCGCCTCGGGCGGCAGGATGGGCCGCTCCGGGTCGTGTTGCAGAAAGCGGTGGCGCTCGCGGGTGTCGGTCCAGAAGCGCTGCAGCGCCTCGTCCACCTCGCCGTGCAGCACCAGGCTGGCCTGCGCACCCAGGTAGTCGAAGATCGTCGCCGTCTCGTCGAAGAACAGCGGCAGGTAGTACTCGATGCCGGCGGTGGCGATGCCCTGGGCGATGTCCTTGTAGATGCGGGACTTGGTCGGGTCGCCCTCGAGCTTTTCGCGCCAGCGCTCGCGGAAGCGCTGCCGGGCGGTCTCGTCCATCGGGAACTCGCGGCCCGGCAACAGCTGCACCTCGGGCACCGGGTAGAGGCTGCGCTGGCTGTCCGGGTCGAAGGTGCGGATCGAGTCGATCTCGTTGTCGAACAGATCCACCCGGTAAGGCACGTGCGAACCCATCGGGTAGAGGTCGATCAGGCCGCCGCGCACGGCATATTCACCGGGCGACACCACCTGGCTCACATGGCTGTAGCCGGCCAGGGTCAGCTGGCTCTTCAGGGCGGCCTCGTCCAGCTTCGTCTTCTGCTTGAACTGGAAGGTGGTGCCGGCCAGGAAGGAGGGCGGGGCCAAGCGGGTCAGGGCGGTGGTGGCGGGCAGCAGCACCACGTCCACGGTGCCGCAGTGGATGCGCCAGAGCGTGGCCAGGCGCTCGGAGATCAGGTCCTGGTGCGGGCTGAAGGTGTCGTAGGGCAGCGTCTCCCAGTCCGGGAACACGGCCACCCGCAGCCCCGGGGCGAAAAAGGCCAGCTCCTCGGCCAGCCGCTGGGCGTCGCCGGGCTCGGCGGTGACGATGCCCAGCACCCGCTCCTCGGCCACGCGGGCCTGGGCGAAGCGGGCCAGCAGCAGGGCGTCGCCCGAACCGGTGGGGCGGGGCAGGGTGAAACGTTTGCCGGGGGCGATGTGGGGCAGTTGCATGGGGCAGGGCGTGCGCGCGGGCACGCTGAAAACGACAACACGCCCCGGAGCACGGCTCGGGGGCGTTGGACCCTGCAATTCTAGAATCCGGGCGATGACCACCTACACCGTCGGGGCCGAGCCCCGCTGCTTCGCGATCGTGCCCTGTGCGGGCACGGGCAGCCGCGCGGGCAGCTTCCAACCCAAGCAATACACGCCCGTGGCGGGCCTGCCGCTGGTGGCCCATACGCTGGCCGCGCTCGCGCGCGTGGAGCGCCTGGCCGGCATCCTGGTGGTGTTGGCCGAGGACGACACCCAGTTCGAGGAAGACCTGCCGGGCCTGGTGGACGCCGCCGACGGCCGCCTCTGGCTGGCCAAGGTGGGCGGCGCGACCCGCGCCGAGACCGTGGCCAACGGCCTGAACGAGCTGCGCGCCCGCGGCGCCCAGCCGCAGGACTGGGTGCTGGTGCACGATGCCGCCCGCTGCCTGCTGCGCCCGGCCTGGGTGGACCGGCTGATTGACGCCTGCCAGGACGAAGAGGTGGGGGGCCTGCTGGCGCTGCCCGTGGCCGACACGCTCAAGGCCGAGGAGGCCGGCCGCGTGGCCGCCACCGTGGACCGCAACGGCAAGTGGGCCGCGCAGACACCGCAGATGTTCCGCCTGGGCCTGCTGGCGCCCGCGCTGGCCTTTGCCGGCGAGCAGGTGACGGACGAGGCCAGCGCCATCGAAGCCCTGGGCCACAGCCCGAAGCTGGTGCGCGGCGACTACGAGAACTTCAAGGTGACCTGGCCGGGCGACTTCGCGCTGGCCGAGCGCCTCTTGAGCACCGCCCAGCGCGGCGCCGAGCTGCGGGCCTATGTGCCGGCCCGCGACTTCGCGCTGTCGCAGCGCTTCTACGAGGCGCTGGGCTTTGCCCGTGAGTTTGCGCAGGGTGGCCTGGCCGGCTACCGCATGGGGCAGACGGCCTTTCTGCTGCAGGACGCCTTCGAGCCGGCCCAGGCGGCCAACGCCAGGATGCACCTGACGCTGGACGACCTGCCGGCCTTCTGGACCCGGCTGGAACGCGAGGGCGTGCTGGGCCAGTTCGCCGAACACGGCGTGCGCGCCGAGGCGCCGCGGCAGCAGCCCTGGGGCCTGTTGGACATGACGCTGACCGACCCCAGCGGGGTGCTGTGGCGCATCGCCCAGCGCATGGAGGTGGCCGAATGAGCACGACGAGCTTGCCCGCGCTGCGGGTCGGGGAAGGCTGGGACACCCATGCCCTGGTGGTGGGCCGGCCGCTGGTGCTGGGCGGCATCACCATCCCGCACAGCCATGGCCTGCTGGGCCATTCGGACGCCGATGCGCTGCTGCACGCCATCACCGACGCGGTGCTGGGCGGGGCCGGCCTGGGCGACATCGGCCGCCACTTTCCGGACACCGCCGTGGAGTTCAAAGGCGCTGACTCGCACCGGCTGCTGAGCGAGGCCATGCGCCGGGTGCGAGCGGCCGGCTGGCAGGTGGTCAACGTCGACTGCACCATCGTCGCCCAGGCGCCCAAGATGGCGCCGCATGTACCGGCCATGGTGGCGCGCATCGCCGAGGCCCTGGGCATCGAGCCCGCACGGGTCAACGTCAAGGCCAAGACGGCGGAGAAGATGGGCCCGGTGGGCGAGGGCCGGGCGATCGAGACCCGCGCCGTCTGCCTGCTGGCCGCGCTCAGCTGAGGCGGAAGCTTTCGGCGTCCAGGCCCAGCCGGCGGATGCGGTCGGACAGGGTCTTGCGCGGCAGGTCCAGCGCGCTGGCCGCCGCGCTCACGCTGCCCGCCGTTTCACGCAGCGCGGCCTCGATCAGCCCGCGCTCGAAGGCCTCCAGCTGGGCTTCCAGCCCGGCCCGGGCGGCCGGGGCCTCGGGGCTGGAGCGGGCTGGAGCGGCGGGTTCCTCCGCGGCGGTCTCCAGACCCAGCACCCAGCGGTCGGCCAGGTGGCGCAGCTCGCGCACATTGCCGGGCCAGTCGCGCGCCTGCCAGGCGGCCATCTGCGCGGCGCTCCAGCGCGGCACCGGGCGTCGAAAGCGCAGCCCGGCCAGCTCGGCGAAATGGGTCAGCAGCAGCGGGATGTCCTCGCGCCGCTCGCGCAGCGGCGGCAGCGGCAGCGTGGCCACGTTCAGGCGGTAGTACAGGTCGGCCCGGAAGCCACCGCGGTCGGACAACGCCTTCAGGTCCACCTTGGTGGCGGCGATCACCCGGGCCTGCAGTGGCAACACGGCGTTGCCGCCCAGGCGCTCGAAGCTGCGCTCCTGCAGCACCCGCAGCAGCTTGACCTGCAGCGCCAGCGGCATCGATTCGATTTCGTCGAGGAAGACCGTGCCGTCGCGCGCATGTTCGAGCTTGCCGATGCGGCGCTTGGTGGCGCCGGTGTAGGCGCCGGGTTCGGCGCCGAAGATCTCGGACTCGAACACCGTCTCCGGCAGGGCGCCGCAGTTGATCGCGACAAAGGGGCCGCCGGCGCCGCTGACCTCGTGCAGGGCCTGGGCCACCACCTCCTTGCCGGCGCCGGTCTCGCCCTCGATCAGCACGTCCACCCCGGTGGGGCCCAGGTTGGCCACCAGGGTGCGGATGCGCTCCATCGCCGGCGAGGTGCCGATCAGCCGGCCGGTGCCCGACAGCGCGCCGGACAGCGCGGCCTTCAGGCGGCGGTTCTCCAGCACCAGCTGGCGCTGGATGGCGGCGCGCCGGGTCACGTCGATCAGGCGCTCGGAGGCAAAGGGCTTCTCGATGAAGTCCCAGGCGCCTTCGCGCATGGCTTCCACCGCCATGGCCACGTCGCCGTGGCCGGTCACCAGCGTGACGGGCAGGTCGGGGTCGGCCTTGTGCAGTTCGCGCAGCAGGGTCAGACCGTCCTTGCCGGGCAGGCGCACGTCGCACACCACCACGCCAGCGAAGTCGGGCTTCAGCAGGGCCTGGGCCTGTTCGGCGCTGTCGCAGGGCTGCACCGTGAAGCCGCCGATCTCCAGGGCCTGGGCGGCGGCCAGCTGGACGCCGGGATCGTCTTCGATCAGGACAACGGTGCGCAGGAAGTGGCTCATGGGGTGGGCAGGGCGGAGGCCGGCATCATCGCTCAGTCTCTCAGCCAATGGTGGAGAGGGCCGGCACGGGCGCGGCCAGCACGGCGGCCGGCAGCGTCAGGGTCGCCACGGTGCCGCCGCCCGGGCGGTCCTGGAAGTCGATGCTGCCGCCCAGCGCATTGGCGATGGAGGCCGAGATGGCCAGCCCCAGGCCCAGGCCCTGGCCCGCGGACTTGGTGGTGAAGAAGGGCTCGAACAGGCGCTGGCGGGCGGCGGGGCTCAGGCCCGGACCTTCGTCGGCCACCGCGAGCCGGACCCGCTCGCCTTCGCGCTGGGCGCTGATCCACACGTGGTGGCCACCGTGGTCACGGTTGGCGTCCAGCGCATTGCGCAGCAGGTTCACCAGCACCTGCTCGATGCGCACGGTCTGGCCGAGCATGGCCAGTTCCGGCGCGATGGGCGCGACCTCCAGGCTCATGCCGGCCCGCTGGGCGTCGGCGGCCACCAGGGCGCAGGCGGCCTCGACGGCGGCTGCCACGGCCACCGGCATGGGCTGCAGCTCGTCCTTGCGGGCGAAGCCCTTGAGCCGGCCGACGATCTCGGCAATGCGCAGCGTCAGCCCGCCGATGCGGCCGATGTTGGCCTGCACTGCCGTCAGGTCGCCGCGTGCCAGCAGCATGCCGGCGTTGTCGTTCAGGGCTCGCAGCGCCGCCAGCGGCTGGTTGATCTCATGGGTGATGCTGGCGGCCATCTGGCCCAGCACCGCCAGCTTGCCGGCCTGCACCAGCTCGTCCTGCGCGGCGCGCAGCGTGTTCTGGGTGCGGTCGAGCTGCACGATCTTGTGGGCCAGTTCCTCGTTGGCCTCGCGCAGATGGGCGGTGCGTTCGTCGATGCGGGCTTCCAGCTCGGCGTTGGCGCGTTCCAGGTCACGCCGGGCCAGGCGCAGCTCCTCCTCGCGCCGGCGGCGCAGCCGGGCGTAGAGCAGGCCCACCACCACCACCGCATAGGCCAGGCCGGCGGCCAGGGCCTGGGCCCGGGCGTCCTGCAGCAGGCCATCGGTCTCGGCAAAGGACAACAGCGTCCAGTCCATCGGGCCCAGTGTGCGGCGCTGGGCGGCCACCCGCAGCCAGTGCGGCGCGCGGCCGCTCCCGGCCTGGGTGGCCAAGCGGGTGGCACGGCCTTCAAAGGCCTCGTCGGGGCGGTCCAGCGGCAGCGGCGCCAGGGCCTGGACGCCGTACTGCTGGGTCGCCTGCAGCAGGGCCTGTGTGTCGGCATCCAGCGGGCGCAGGGTGTGAAAGCGCCATTCCGGCCGGCTGGAGAGGAACACCACCCCGCGCGCGTCGGCCAGCATCAGCAGCTCGCCACTGCGCTGCCAGTTGGCCTCCAGGTCGTCGAAGGAGATCTTCACCGCCAGCACGCCGAAGGGGCGGCCCTCCGCGTCGCGCACCGGCTGGGCCAGGAAGTAGCCGGGCTCCTTGGTGGTGGCGCCGATGGCATAGAAGCGGCCGGTGCCGCCGGCCAGCGCATCGCGGAAGTAGGGCCGGAAGGCGTAGTT
>JAYSCA010000103.1:0-7525 GCA_041915165.1 Ideonella sp. | reverse complement strand
TCATTGTGCGTCGGTCTCGGAGGCGTCTTCCCAACCGAAGCGCTGCAGTCGAGCGCGCAACCGGGAAATCTCGTCCTCCAGGTCGGCCACCAGGGCCGCCAGTTCGGGCACGGCGTCGAAGTCGCGCTCCAGCGAGGCCATGCGGCAGGCCCGCTGCAGCATGGCGGCGTCAAAGCACTCATCCGCTTCACCCGCCACGCTCTGCAGCAGCCCGGCGCGCAGCCGGGCCCGCACCCAGTCGGGCGGCAGCGCGCCCAGGTTGCACAGTTCGTCCAGACTCAACCAGGCGTCCAGGGTTGTGATGTGCCGGCTCATGCTGCCCCCTCTGCGCGCTCCGCTTCGGCCGCAGCCACCTTGCGCGCGTCGAAATCCGTCAGTTCACGGGCCATCTGCTCATAGAGCGCCTTGGCCCGCGGGTCCATGCCACTGGGCAGGATGACCTGCACCACCAGCTCCAGATCGCCCGGCGTGGCCGAGGGCAGGCCGCGCCCGCGCACGGTCAACCGCCGCCCGGCCTGGGCCCCTTCCGGCACCCGCACCTTGAGGGTGTGGCCGTCGGGCAGGGTCACCGGCACCACCGCGCCCAGCGCGGCCTCCCAGGGCGCCACCGGCAGCGTGCCCACCAGGGTGCTGCCTTCCAGGTGGAAGCGCGGGTCCGGGCGGAACTGCACTTCCAGCAGCAGGTCGCCCGGCGGCTGGCCCGGCCCGCCCTGCCCGGCCAGGCGGATGTACTGGCCCGGCTTGACGCCGCGCGGGATGTTCACCTCCAGCACCCGGCGCTGCATCTGCACCTGGCCCTGGGCGTCCATCACCGGATGCTGCAGCGTCAGCTGACGCGCGCCGCCGGTGAAGGCGTCCTGCAATGCCAGCTCGATGCGGGCATGGCGGTCCTCGCCCCGGCCGGCGGCCGCGCCGCGCCGGGTCTGCCGGCGCTGGGCGCCGGCGTGGCCGAACAACTGCGAGAAGAACTCGCTGAAGTCGCCCGCGTCCATGTGGTCGAAGCCCTGGCCGGAGAACTCGTAGCCGTTGTCCCAGCCCGGCGGCGGCGTGAAGTGCTCCCCGCCCTGGTGGCCCTGGCCCACGGCGTCGTAGGCGGCCTTGCGTTCCGGGTCGGACAGCACGGCGTAGGCCTCGTTGACCTCGCTCATGCGGTTGGCTGCGTCCGGCTCCTTGCTGACGTCCGGGTGGTACTTGCGTGCCAGCTGCCGGTAGGCCTTCTTGATGGCCTCGGGGGTGGCATCGCGCGCCACACCCAAGACCTGATAGTAGTCCTTGAATTCCACAGTGGTCGATCCTCTCTCGCCCAGATGGCGACAGATGGCCGCCACTTCAAGCGGCAAGCTTAGCGCCGCGCGCCCGCCCGCGACAGCCGCTCAGGGCAGGATGGCCTCGAAGCGTCCCAGCCAGCGGCCCAGCGCGTTGTCGTTGGCCATGCCCAGCTTGGCGAACAGGTTGGCACGGTGGGTCTCGACCGAGCGCGGGCTGCACTCGGGCACCAGGGCCCGGGCAATGGCCTTGTTGGACCAGCCCAGCGCCACCCAGCGGGCCACCTCGCGCTCGCGCGGGGTCAGCCCGGCCCAGCGGGTGCGGGCCTCGGCCCGTTCGGCGGCCTCGGCCAGGGCCGGCGGCAGCTTGGCCAGCAGTTCGCCGGTGTCGGGCTTGACGACCCAGTCGAAGGCGCCCTGCTTGACGGCGGCCAGCGCGGTCGGGATGTCGCCATGCCCCGAAAGGAACAGCACCACCTGCGGGCTGCGCGCGGCCCGCAGCGCCTCGAACACCTGCAGCCCGCTCAGGCCGCCCAGCCGCAGGTCCAGGATCACGCAGCCCGGCTGCTGCAGGTCGACCGCGGCCAGGAAGTCCTCCCCGCGCTCGAAGCCCTGCACCGCCAGCCCCTGCGGGAACAGCAACATCACCAGCGAGCGGCGCACCGCCTCGTCGTCGTCGACGACATAGACGGGCAGCTGGACTTTGGACGGCGCGGTCATGGCAGGTTCAGGGGGCAAGCGGCAGGCTGAATTCGAACACGGCGCCACCGCCGGGCCGCGGGTGCCAGCTCAGCGCCCCGCCGTGGGCCTCGGCGATGGAGCGGCAGATTTTCAGGCCCAGGCCCAGGCCGTCGGCCTTGGTGGTGAAGAAGGGGTCGAACAGGCGCGGCGCCTGTTCCGGGGCAATGCCGGGGCCGTGGTCGGCCACCGAAAAAACCAGGCGCCCGCCGGCCACCCGGGCCGACAGCTCGATGCGCCGCCGCGCCGGTGGCTGGCCGTCCAGCGCCTGCAGGGCGTTCAGCACCAGGTTGAGCAGCAGCTGCTCGGCCAGCACCCGGTCGGCCAGCAGGGCCGGCAGGTCCGGCGGCAGCTGCAGCACGATGCGCACCCGGCGGGCCTGGATCTCGGGCTTGAGCCAGGCCAGCACGGTTTCCACCCACTCGGCCACCTCGAAGCGCTCGGCCAGGCCGCTGCCCTGGCGCACCATGCCGCGGATGCGCCGCACGATCTCGGAGGCCCGCTGGGCCTGAGCGCGGATGTCCTGCAGGCTCTGCACCAGCAGCCCCGGTGGCCCGCCCTCGGCCAGCGCCTGGGCCGCCGCGGCGAAGTTGGACAGCGCCATCAGCGGCTGGTTGAGCTCGTGCGCCAGCGTGGAGGCCATCTCGCCCAGGCTGGCCAGGCGGGCGGCGCGCTGCAGCTGGGCCTCCTGGGCCCGCTGGCGCTCCTCGGCGCAGGTCTGCTCGGTGATGTCCACCACCGAGCTCATCCAGCCCTGCTGCACGCCGTCGGCGTCGATCAGCGGCGCGGTGTAGACCCGCGTGATCACGTCATGCCCGGCCTTGTGCCGCACCCGCGATTCGAAGCCGCTGCGCTCGGCCCGCCCGGCCAGCGAGGCGTTGCTGTCGCTCCAGTGCTTCTCCATGTCGTCCGGGTGCCAGTACGGGTACGGCGGACGCTTGCCCAGCAGTTCCTCGGGCTCGTAGCCGGTCATCTGGCAGAGCGCGCGGTTGACGTAGATGATGCGGCCGTCCATGTCGCGCGCCCGCATGCCCACCAGCAGCGACTCCTCCATCGCGTGGCGGAAGGCCTGGGCGTCCTGCAGCTCGCGGGTGCGGTCGGCCACCCGCTGCTCCAGCTCGCGCCGGGCGCTGCGCTGTTCGGCGTAGCGGCGCTCGCGCAGTCGCCAGTACAGGCCGGCCATCACCAGCAACGCCATCAGCAGCACGGCCATGGCCCAGGCTTGGTCGCGCACCCGCAGGATCTCGTCGCGGTCGGTCATCACCGTCAACGTCCAGCCGTAATCGGGCAGGCGCTGGTCCAGCGCCAGGAAGCTGCGCGCCCGACCGCTGATGCGGGTGTTCAGCACGAAGGCACCGGCCGGGGCGGCGGGCCGCACCTCCCAGGGCATGGGCGCCAGCACCGCGCCGTGGCCATAGGCCTCGGAATCGCGCAGCGCGGCGACGTCCCCCGGCGTCAGCGGCCGGGTGGTGTGGTAGCGCCAGTCCGGGTAGGTGGCCAGAAAGGCCACCCCGTGCTCGTCGCGCAGCAGCACCGGGTCGGTGGCACGGGCCCAGGTGGCGGCCACCTTGTCCAGCGACAGTTTGACGATCACCACCCCCCGCACCTGCCCGTCGTCGCGGATGGCCTCGGCCACGAACAGGCCGGGATGGCCGGTGGTCAGGCCGACACCGTAGAAGAAGCCCGCCGCGCCCTGCAGCGCCCGGGTGAAATAGGGCCGACGGGCGTAGTTGCGGCCGACGAAGCTCTCGGGCGTGCCGGCGTTGCTGGCCGCCAGCGCATTGCCAGCCGGGTCCATCACGAAGACGGCCTGCGCGCCGGCGCGGCGGCTGATTTCCGCCAGGTCCTCGTCAACGCGGTCGCGCAGCACCGGGTTGCCCGGCTGGGCCAGCAGGGCCCGCACGGCCGGCTGGCGGGCAACGACCGCCGGCAGGTAGCCGTACTTGCCGATCACCCCGCGCAGGCCCAGCGCGTGCAGCTCCTGGGCCGAACGCAGGGCCGCCAGGCGCTGCTCGGTCTCATGGCGCTCCGCCCACCAGCCGGCCGCCCAGCCGGTGCCCAGCACCAGCGCGGCCAGGGCCAGCCAGGCGCCCCCACGGCGGGGCTCCCGGCGCAACCGGGCGAGCAAAGCGGCAAGCAAGCGGGGCGTGGACACGGCGCGCATCTTGGCAGAAGCGCCCGCGGCGGCGGCACTCTCCGTAAATCTACGCAGAGCCGTCCCGCGGCCCTTGCGGATGCCGGGCGCGACGGCGCTCGACACACTGGCGCCAGGACGCTGCTGAGTCCGCCGCAGCGCCAATCCCCCACCGAGGAGACAAACCCATGCCCCCCGCCACCACGCTGGGCGCGGGCAGCGCCAGCGCTGCCACGCCCGCCACCGCGTCGTCCGCCCCCGAAGCCATTTCGCTTCAGCGCCTGAAGGCCATCATCGTCGGCTCCATCGGCAACCTGGTCGAGTGGTACGACTTCTACGCCTACTCGGCCTTTGCGCTGTACTTCGCCTCGGCCTTCTTCCCGAAGGAGGATCCGACCGCCCAGATGCTGTCCACCGCCGGCATCTTCGCGCTGGGCTTCTTCATCCGCCCGATCGGCGGCCTGCTGTTCGGCTACATCGGCGACCACCTGGGTCGGCGCACCGCGCTGATGGCCTCGGTGCTGCTGATGTGCGGCGGCTCGCTGCTGATCGCCTGCGCCCCCACCTACGCCACCGTCGGCGCCCTGGCCCCGGCGCTGCTGCTGCTGGCGCGCCTGCTGCAAGGCCTGAGCCTGGGCGGCGAGTACGGCTCCAGTGCCACCTACCTGTCGGAGATGGCCAGCTCGAACCACCGCGGCTTCTATGCCAGCTTCCAGTACGTCACGCTGATCGGCGGCCAACTGACCGCCCTGGTGCTGCTGCTGGTGCTGCAGCACCTGCTGCTCACGCCGGAAGAACTGAAGGCCTGGGGCTGGCGCATCCCCTTCTTCGTCGGCGCCGGCCTGGCCCTGACCGCGCTGTGGATGCGGCGCGACCTGCCGGAAACGGCGTCCTTCGAGAAGGCCAAGGCCCGCTCGGGCGGCCAGCGGATGGGCGGCCTGCGCCAGCTGATGCAGTACCCGCGCGAATGCGCCATCGTGGTCGGCCTGACCATGGGCGGCACGCTGGCCTTCTACGTCTACACCACCTACATGCAGAAGTTCCTGAAGCTGTCGGTGGGCCTGACGGACACCCAGACCACCGCGGTCTCGGCCGCCAGCCTGGTCTTCGCGCTGCTGCTGCAGCCGATCTACGGCGCGCTGTCTGACAAGATCGGCCGGCGGCCGCTGCTGGTGGGCTTTGCCCTGCTGGGCACGCTGCTGACGGTGCCGCTGTTGACCGCCATCCAGCATGCCCAGGGTCCCTGGGAGGCTTTCGGCCTGATCGCCTGCGCCTGGCTGATCGTCTCCGGCTACACCTCGATCAACGCGGTGGTGAAGGCCGAGCTGTTCCCGGCCGCCATCCGCGCCACCGGCGTGGGCGTGCCCTATGCCTTCGCGGTCTCGGTGTTCGGCGGCACGGCCGAGTACATCGCGCTGTGGTTCAAGCAGAGCGGCCACGAATCGGGCTTCTACTGGTACGCCACCGCGATCATCGGCTGCACGCTGCTGGTCAACCTGCTGATGCGCGACACCAAGAAGACCTCGGCGATCGACGCGGAACACGCCTGACGCGTCCTGCCCACGAAAAGGCCCGCAGCCGAGAGACTGCGGGCCTTTTGCTTGGTCGTGTCAGACCGGGGGGCCGTTCAGCGCAGGTTGCCGGTGTGCCCCAGCGAATAGCGGCCCGGCAGCGGCCAGACGGTCAGGCCGTGCGGCTCCTGCCCGACCTTGATCTTGTTCACCGCGCCGCTGGTGGTGTTGATGCGGTAGACCACGTCATCGAAGCGGCCCGCCAGCCACAGCCACTGGCCATCGGCGCTGACATTGCCCATGTCCGGGCTGCCCCCGCCCGGGATGGGCCACTGGCCGACGACCTTCTCACTGGCGAAGTCGATCACCGAGACACTGCCCGCCCCCTTGGGCTTGCCGTGGATCTTGTGCGAACCCCGGTTGGCCACGTAAAGCTTGCTGCCGTCGCGGCTGGGGTACAGGCCGTGCGCGGCCACGCCGGTGGCGATGAAGCCGACCTCGGTGAAGGTGGCGGCGTCGATCACATGCACCCCATCGGCCTCCATGTCGGCCACAAAGTAGCGCTTGCCGTTGGGCGAGATGCGGATGTCCTGCGGCATGCCCTTCTTGGCCGAGCAGACCTCGCTGCCCGGTGGCCCGCCGTCCACCGGCCCGGCCGCCTTGAAGCGGGTGGCCGGCAGGCGCAGCTTCAGGTAGCCCAGCACCTGGCGGTGCACCAGGTCCACGCGGGCCACGCTGCCCTGGAACTCGCAGGTGAACAGGGCTTCGCGCCCGTCGATTGAGAACTCGGCGTGGTTGATGCCGCCGCACTGCGGCACGTCGATGCTGTACTGCATCGCCATCGTCTTCGGGTCGCGGAAGTCCAGCCGGTGCCGGGCCTCGGCCACCACGATGGCGGACTTGCCGTCGGGCGTGAAGTACAGGTTGTACGGGTCGTCCACCTCGACCGACGGGCCCGGCTTGCCGGTGCGCGGGTCGATCGGCGTCAGGCTGCCGTCGGTGCGGCGCTCGGCATTGTTGGCCACCCACAGCGTGCGCAGATCCCACGAGGGCACGATGTGCTGCGGGCCACGGCCCACCTGGAAGCGGTCCACCACCTTCAGCGTCGCCGGGTCGATCACCGAGACGTCGTGGGAGCGCAGGTTGGGCACGTAGATGCGCGCCAGGTCGCCCCGCAGGGCCGGGCTGACGTGGCCGGCCGCCGTCTCGCTGTAGAGGTTGGCGGGGTTGGACACAGGCGGCATGCCTGGCACCGTGTGGATCACGGGCCGCGGCGGCGTGGCCGCCGGCACCGCGGTGGGACCGAACACGGCCACCGCAGCCGCTGCCACCGCACCCAGGGCCCCCAGCCAGCCCAGCGGGCGGCGCGGCGAAATCGTCGAAAACGTCACAGGAACTCGCAACAAGAGAAAAGTGGATCAGTGGCGGTCGAACTGGGCCCGCAAGGCGGCCACCGAAACGTCCACGATGTGGCGGATGCCCGCCTGGCCCAGCGCGGCGGTGGCCCGGGCCGGCTGACCACGAACGCCATCACTGCCTTGGTCAACGCCGGCCGACTTCATTCGGTCGACACGCACCAGGGCCGGATCGACCGCCAGCGCGAGCGCGGTGTCCGACAGCCCGGCATGGGTGCCAATCTCAGCCGCGCTGTAGCCCTGGGCCTTGAGCTGGCCATCGAAATCCTCGGCCGCCCGGTAATAGGCCGTCAGCGCCAGCACGGCCGGCCCCCCGGCGGTGCCCGGGCCGGTCTTCCATTCCCGGTTCAGGCGCGTGGCCACCACCTCCAGGTTGCGCTGGTAGCCACCGTGGTCGCCCAGGAACACCACATGGCGGAAACCATGCTGATGGAAGCTGCGGGCGGTGCCCTCCAGCAAACC
>JAYSCA010000102.1:0-7526 GCA_041915165.1 Ideonella sp. | reverse complement strand
CAGGCCACCGCGCAGCGCGGCGCGGAAGGCGGCCCGCTCCTCGGCGCTCGCGAAGGCGTCATAGATGGCGACCAGCGGCGTGCCTTCGGGCTCCTTGGGCTCGCCGGGCAGCTTGCTGTCGGTGACGATGCGGGCAATCGCCTCGCGCAGCGCCTTCTCGCCGCCTTCGAACAGCGGCACGACGTTGTCGTAGCTCTTGCTCATCTTGCGGCCGTCCAGGCCGGGCAGCAGCTCCATCGTCTCGTCCACCTGGGCCTCGGGCAGCACGAAGAAGTCCTCGCCGCGGCCGAACAGGTGGTTGAAACGGGTGGCCACGTCGCGCGCCATCTCGATGTGCTGGATCTGGTCCTTGCCGACCGGCACCCGGTGGGCGTTGAACATCAGGATGTCGGCCGCCATCAGGATGGGGTAGCAGTACAGGCCCATCGTGACGCCGGCGTCCGGGTCCTCGCCGGCGGCGTTGTTGGCGTCGACCGAGGCCTTGTAGGCATGGGCCCGGTTCATCTGGCCCTTGCTGGTCACGCAGGTCAGCAGCCAGCACAGCTCGGGGATCTCGGGGATGTCGCTCTGGCGGTAGAAGACCACCCGCTCGGTGTCCAGGCCGGCGGCCAGCCAGGTCGCGGCGATCTGCAGGCGCGAGCGCTCGATGCGGTCCGGGTCGTCGCACTTGATCAGCGCGTGGTAGTCCGCCATGAAGAAGAAGCTGTCGACACCGGGCTCGCGGCTGGCCGCGATGGCCGGGCGGATGGCGCCGACGAAGTTGCCGAGGTGCAGGGTACCGGTGGTGGTGATGCCGGTGAGGACGCGCTGATGCATGGTGCGGAACGTGGATGCGGTTTGACGCATTGTCGCAAGTTGGCGCCGCCCCTGCCGGTCGGCAGGCCGTCGCCTCGGCCTACACTGCCGGCTGCCTTCCCGCGAGAGTGCTTTCCTTGGTCCTGCGAACCTCGTTTCGTCAACTGCTGCTGCTGGCCTTCGTGCTGATCGCCGCCGCGCTGGGCGCCGTCTCGCTCAGCGGCCTGCAGGCGCTGCAGGGCCTGATGGCCAAGAGCCGCGAGGCGGCCCAGCAGGCGGTGGCGCTGAACCTGGCCGTGAGCGGCCTGGGTGACCGTGCCACTGACATGGAACGCGCCGCCCGCCAGTACCTGGTGCTGGGCGACCCGGCGCTGCGCCAGCGTTACGACGTGGCGGTGCGCGACGCCCGCAGCGCGCTGCAGCCACTGGCCGATTTCGAACCCACTGCGTCATTGGCGCGCCGCTGGCTGGCCGCGGCTGGCGCCATCCGGCACCAGCTGGACACCCCCGGCCTGGCCACGCCCGAGCGGGACCAGGCCCTGAGCCGCAGCTTCGACCAGCTGGGCGAGGGCACGCGCAAGCTCACCGTGCAGGTCCAGCGCAGCATCGCCGAGCGCAACCAGGCCGTGCAGGATGCCCTGGAGGCCCAGCGGGCCCGGCTGGTGCGCCAGGTGGTGGTCGCCATCGTGGTGGTGGCGCTGGCGGCGCTGGCCTTCGGCCTGTGGCTGACCCGGCCGCTGCGCCAGCTCGGGCGCGCCATCCAGGCCCTGGGCCAGGGGCGCATGGCCGAGCCGGTCGAGATCGCCGGCCCCTCCGACCTGGCCAGCCTGGGCGAGCAGCTGGACTGGCTGCGCCGGCGCCTGATCGAATCCGACGCCGACAAGGACCGCTTCCTGCGCCACACCTCGCACGAACTGAAGACCCCGCTGGCGGCGCTGCGCGAAGGCACCTCGCTGTTGCAGGAGGGCGTGGGCGGGCCGCTCAGCCCGGGCCAGGCCGAGATCGTCAGCATCCTGCGCCACAACACCGCGGTGCTGCAGCAGCAGATCGAGGACCTGCTGCGCTACAACGCCGCCGCCTTCGACGCCCAGCGGCTGCAGCGCCGCCCCACCCGGTTGCGCACCCTGGTCGAGGGCGTGGTCGAGGCCCAGCGCCTGAGCGCACAGGCCCGCCACATCAGCGTGACGGTGGACGGCGGCGAGCGGCTGGAGCTGCCGGTGGACCCGGAACGCCTGGGCATGGCGCTGGCCAACCTGATGATCAACGCGATCCGCTTCACGCCGCCGGGCGGCACGATCGGCTGGCGGATTTGGCGCGAGGACGACCAGGCGGCGCTGGAGATCCGCGACAGCGGCCCCGGCGTGCCCGAGGCCGACCGCGAGCACATCTTCGACCCCTTCTTCCGCGGCGCCTTGCAGCCCGAGGACCAGCCCCGCGGCAGCGGCATCGGCCTGTCCATCGTGCGCGAGCAGGTGGCCGCGCACGGTGGCAGCGTCACGCTGCAGCCCGGTCCGGGCGGCGCCACCTTCCGTATCCTGTTGCCCCTGGGCACCCATCATGTTTGACGCGACCTCTTTCCCTTTCCGCTGCGCCTGGGGGCTGGCGCCAGCCGGGCTGCTGGTCCTGGCCGGCTGTGCCCAGCTGCCGGCGCCCGAACCGACCGAGCCGGCGCCCCCGGCCGTGGCCGCCAGCACCCCGGTGGCCGTCTGCGAGCCGACGGCGATGACGCCGAGCCGCGATGAGCGCGACCTGGCGGGCCGTCAGCTGCTGCACTGGCAGGAGGAGCTGCGCACCGCCGGGGGGGAACCGCTGACGGCGCGCATCGCGCGGCTCACTGCGGCGCCGGCCACGCCGCCCCACAGCGTGGAGCTGGGCCTGGCCCTGCTGCACACCCGCAACCCCGGCGACGCGGCCCGCGCCCAGAGCCTGCTGGACGGCGTGGCCCGGGCCGGCACGCCGGAGGCCGCCCCCTGGGCCGACTGGGCCCGGCTGCTGGCCGGCCGGGCGGCCGAGCAGCGCCGGCTGGAAGATCAGGCCGACCGCCAGAACCAGCAGCTGCGCGAGAACCAGCGCCGCATCGAGCAGCTGAGCGAAAAGCTGGAGGCCCTGAAGGCCATCGAGCGTTCGCTGGTGCCGCGCCGCCCGGCGGCCGCGCCGCTCCCCTCGTCCCGTTGAAGCGAGGCGCCCATGCCCCACAGCGACAAGCTCCCCATCCTGGTCGTCGACGACGATCCCGACATGCTGCGGCTGCTGTCGCTGCGCCTGAGCGCGGCGGGGCATGCCGTGACCTCGGTGGGCAGCGCCGAGGAGGCCCTGGCCCGGCTGGAGCTGAGCCGGCCCCGGTTGGTGGTCAGCGACGTGCGCCTGCCGGGCATGGACGGGCTGGCGCTGTTCGACGCCATCCAGGCCCGCTATCCCGGCCTGCCAGTCATCCTGCTGACCGCCCACGGCACCATCCCCGACGCGGTGGACGCCACCATGCGCGGCGTTTTCAGCTACCTGACCAAGCCGTTTGACGGCCAGGAGCTGATGGCCGCGGTGGACCGGGCGCTGGCCGCGTCCGCCAGCGCGGCCTCGCAGGCTGACGCGGGCGAGGCCTGGCGCAGTGAGATCGTCAGCCGCTCGGCGGTGATGGACGAGGTGCTGGCCGAGGCCCGGCTGGTGGCCGCCGGCGATGCCTCGGTGCTGATCCGCGGCGAGAGCGGCTCCGGCAAGGAGCTGCTGGCCAATGCGATCCACCGCGCCAGCCGTCGCGCCAAGGGGCCGTTCGTCGCGGTCAACTGCAGCGCCATTCCCGAGGCGCTGCTGGAATCCGAGCTGTTCGGCCACGTCAAGGGCGCTTTCACCGGCGCGGTGGCCAACCACCGCGGCCTGTTCCAGAGCGCCGACGGCGGCACCCTGTTCCTGGACGAGATCGGCGACATGCCGCCCGCGCTGCAGGTCAAGCTGCTGCGGGTGCTGCAGGAGCGCCAGGTGCGGCCGGTGGGCGCCCAGCAGTCGGTGCCGGTGGATGTGCGCATCCTCTCGGCCACCCACCGCGACCTGGACGCGGCCATGGCCGCCGGCGAGTTCCGCGAGGACCTCTACTACCGGCTCAACGTCGTCACGCTGACCCTGCCCAGCCTGGCCGAGCGACGCGAGGACATCCCGCTGCTGGCCCAGCACTTTCTGCAGCGGCTGGCGGCCAAGTACCAGAAGCGCCTGAACGGCTTTGCGCCCGACGCGCTGAGCGCGCTGACGACCGCCGCCTGGCCGGGCAATGTGCGCCAGCTGCACAACGTGGTGGAACAGCTCTGCGCCCTGGCCACCGCGCCGCTGATCCCGCTGAGCCTGGTGCAGCGCGCGCTGCGGGTGCCCACGGTGGAGGTGCTGCCCTTTGCCGAGGCCAAGCGCCGCTTCGAGCACGACTACCTGGTGGGCCTGCTCAAGCTGACCGACGGCCAGGTGGCCGACGCCGCCCGGCTGGCCGAGCGCAACCGCACCGAGTTCTACCGCCTGCTGCAAAAGCACGGCCTGACCCCCGGCCTGTTCCGCGGGGAGTCGCCGGATGGCGACGAGGGCGGCGCCCCTGTCGCTGACGAGCGACAGGAAAAATAATCTTGTGTATCAAGTACTTGGCTGAATTGTTGCGCCGCAGCGAAAAAGCCTGTCGCTGATCGGCGACGCTTTTCCGCGGTCCCGCCGGGACGTGGGCCGGGGCTTCTTGCCAAGTGGTTGATTGGTAAAGGCTTTTTGGCGTGGCACGGGCCTTGCCATACAGCGGGCATGACTGCCCTTGTCCGCTGCCTTCCCGCCGCCCCCCGTGCTGTAGGCCATCCGGCCCGCCGGCTGCTGGCGCTGGCGGTGCTGGTGGCCACCCAGGCCGCCGTGCGGGCGGCTGCGGCTGAGGTGCCCGAGACCACCAGCACCACGGTGGCGGCGGCTGCAGCCGCGTCCACCGCCTCGACCCCGGCGGTCACACCCAGCGCGAGCGCGGTGGCGGCCCCATTCTTCGACCGGCTGGCGCAACGCGCCCGCGGTCTGGCGGCACAGCCCTATGCGCCGGTGCCCAGCCGCACCCCGCAGGCCCTGAAGGACCTGAGCTACGACCAGGCGCGCGACATCCGCTTCCGCCCCGACCACGCGGTCTGGCGCAGCCTGGGCCGGCCCTTCGAGCTGATGTTCTTCCACCTGGGCAAGTACCAGACCGAACCGGTGCGCATGCACGAGCTGTCGCCGGATGGCGAACGCGCGCTGCCCTACCGGCCGGAGGACTTTGATTACGGCGCCAACAGCACGCTGCAGCCCGCCAGCTGGGGCGACATTGGTCACGCCGGCTTCCGGGTGCACTACCCGCTCAACAACGCGGCCTACAAGGACGAACTGATCGTCTTCCAGGGCGCCAGCTACTTCCGCGCCCTGGGCGCCGGCCAGCACTACGGCCTGTCGGCCCGCGGCCTGGCGGTCGATTCGGCCGGCGGCAACGGCCCGGAGGAATTCCCCCGCTTCACCGACTTCTGGGTGGTGCGGCCCGATGCCGGCGCCCAGGCGCTGACCGTCTTCGCGCTGCTGGATTCGCCGCGCGTGGCCGGGGCCTACCGCTTCGACATCCAGCCCGGCCAGACCACCGCGGTGAACGTCAAGGCCCGCGTCTACCTGCGCCAGACCACCCGGCCCATCCGCACCCTGGGCATCGCCCCGCTGACCAGCATGTTCCAGTTCGGCGAAAACCAGCCCAACCGGGACGACTTCCGCCCCGAGGTGCATGACAGCGACGGCCTGATGATCGCCAGCGGTACCGGCGAATGGCTGTGGCGTCCGCTGCAGAACCCGCGCTGGCCGCTGGTCACGTCGTTCAGCATGCCCTCGCTGCGTGGCTTCGGCTTGATGCAGCGCGACCGCAGCTTTGCCAGCTACGAAGACACCGAAGCCCGCTACGAGCAGCGCCCCTCCGCCTGGGTGACGCCGGTGGGTGACTGGGGCGCCGGCCGGGTCGAGCTGATGCAGCTGCCCACGCCCGACGAGACCAACGACAACATCGTCGCCTACTGGGTGCCGGCCCGCCTGCCGGCCGTGGGCCAGCCACTGGACCTGGCCTGGCGCATCGACTGGCAGGGCGCCCAGCAACAGCGCCCGCCCGCCCTGTGGGTGGCCCAGACCCGCGCCGGCCGCGGCTTTGCCGCCCTGGCCGATGGCGAGCGCCAGTTCGTCATCGACTTCACCGGCGCCAAGCTGCCTGACAACGCCGCCGTCAAGGCCGTGGTCAGCAGCAACGACGCCGGCCGCATCACCGAACAGAACGTCTATCGCGTGGACGCCACCGGCGCCTGGCGACTGACCCTGCGCGTGCAGACCCTGGACCCGGTTCGCCCGGTCGAGCTGCGCGCGTACCTCACCTCCGGTGCCGACACCGTGAGCGAAACATGGACTCAGATCCTTCCTCCGCAATGACCATGACCCCCACCCGCACTCCGAGCACCACCCTGTCGGGCGCCACCGCGGCGCCGGGCATGCCCGCCATCCACCGCGGCAGCATGAAGCCCCAGCCCTGGCTGGGCGTGATGCGCCGCCTGCGCGGCGAGACCGCGCCGGCCGACGCGCCCTGGCGCGAGAGCGCCGCGCGCAGCGCCGCCGCCCCCGCCGCCTGGGAAGCCGCGGCCAAGATCCGCCGCCGCTGGCTGCTGTTCTGGGTGCTGTCGGCCACGCTGCTGTCGGCCGGCCTGCTCTGGAGCATCCAGCCCGGTGCCGGCTCCAGCCTGCTGGAACTGGGGCAGGTGGCCTTGTTCACGCTGCTGTTCGCCTGGGTGGCAGCGGGCGCCATCACCGCGGTGATGGGCTTCTGGGTCACGCTCAAGGGCGACCCGCACACCCTGTCGGCGAAGGACGCCGAAGGCGTGACGCTGCCGGCCGACGCCCGCACCGCGGTCATCATGCCGATCTGCAACGAGGACGTGAGCACCGTCTTCGCTGGCCTGCGCGCCACCTGCGAATCGCTGACCGCCGTCGGCGCGCAGCGCCTGTTCGACGTCTTCGTGCTGTCGGACACCAACCGCCCGGAAGTGCGCGCCGCCGAGCTGCGCGCCTGGCAGGCCCTGCGCGAGCAGCTGGCCGCCGCCGGCAGCGACATCCGCGTGTACTACCGCTGGCGCCAACTGCGCACCCGCCGCAAGGCGGGCAACGTGGCCGACTTCTGCCGCCGCTGGGGCCGTGACTACCGCTACATGGTGGTGATGGACGCCGACAGCGTGATGAGCGGCGACACCCTGGTGACGCTGGCCCGCCTGATGGAGAAGAACCCGCGGGCCGGCATCCTGCAGACCGCGCCGCGCGCCTGCGGCCAAGCCACGCTGCACGCCCGCTCGCAACAGTTCGCCAGCCGCGTGACCGGCCGCCTGTTCACGCTGGGCATGCAGTTCTGGCAGCTGGGCGAGGCCCACTACTGGGGCCACAACGCCATCATCCGTGTCGAACCCTTCATGAAGCACTGCGGCCTGGGCACCCTGCCGGGCACCGGGGCGCTGGCCGGCGAGATCCTCTCGCACGACTTCGTCGAAGCCGCGCTGATGCGCCGCGCCGGCTATGAAGTCTGGCTGGTGGGTGACCTGGAAGGCAGCTACGAGCAACAGCCGCCGCACCTCTTGGCCGAGCTGCAACGCGACCGCCGCTGGTGCCAGGGCAACCTGCAGAACGCCCGCCTGATCGCCGAGCCGGGCCTGAAGGGCGTGCACCGCGCCATGCTGGCCACCGGCGCC
>JAYSCA010000101.1:0-7545 GCA_041915165.1 Ideonella sp. | reverse complement strand
CCCGCCAGCCCGGCCCGCTGGCGCCCGTGTGATCACGCCTGCCGCGCCACCTTGCGCTGGCCGGTCCGGCAGGACGGCACGCCCCCCTCGGCAGATGCGCCGGGCGCCTGGCCCACCCCCGCCCCCTTGCCCGAGGTGCCGCCCCCAGCCCACAGCGTGCTGGCCCTGTGTGGCGAGAGCGGCCTGCGCCGCCTGGTGCACCGGCACATGACACGGCTGCAGCTGACCCCGCTGCTCGACGACGTGCAGGACTGCTTCGACTGCGTGGCCGACCGGGTGGCCGACTTCGTGATCGAGTCCTGCGGCGGTCCGCTTTACTACAGCGAACGCCACAGCCGACTTCAGGCCGGCGCCGGCCTGCCGGTGCTGCTCGACGAGGTCGGGCGGGAAATCTGGCTGGTGCAGCTGTGGCACAGCTTCGACGACGTCGGCCTGCCCCACTGGCTGCGCGCCGACCTGTGGCGCTGGGCCGAGCCCCTGTCCATCCACCTGCTGGCGCCGCGCGCGCGCCGCCTGCCGCTGCGCCGTTATCCCTTCGAGGAGGTGCGCGGCTGGTTCAGGCCGCCACCGCCAGCAGCACATCCGCCGGCCTGAAGCCCACCACGATGTGCCCGCCGGGCACCAGCCCCAGATCCCGGGCACAGGCCACCGACAACACCGAGGCCGCCTGCAGGTGGTGGCCAACCAGGGCCACGGTGATGTCGACCTTGCGCTCGCCCCAGGCACAACGGGTGATCTCGCCCGGGTAGTGGTTGAGCCCCTCGGGCCGTGCCGCCTCCGGGGCCCAAAGGCCCACGGCCCCGGACTTCACCAGGGCGTTCACCTCCTGCCCGTGGCGCAGCTTCAGCCGCTCGGCGGATTCGGTGGTGACCAGCGCTTCCAGCGTCAGGCCGCTGCCCACCCCCAACCAGACCCGGGCCTCGACGTCGTCGGCCAGCACCCGCTGCACGGTGCCCACGAACTGGTTGCGGGCGCTGGTCTGCAGCGAAAAGCGATGCAACAGCCGCCGATAGGCCGCAGCGTCATCGGTCTGGGCCGGCTCGGCCAGCACCTGCTGCAGGCGCTGCAAGGTGGCCTGATGTTCAGCCTGCAAGGCCCGGTAGAACGCGATCAGGCGCAGCGCATGGGCGGTCAGCGTGGTGCCGCCACCGCGCGGCCCCCCGGCCATGCGCAGCACCAGGGCCTCGGTGGAGAGGTTGTTCATGTCGTCCACCGCCTCCCAGGCCGCCTTGTAGCTCAGGCCCACCACCTTGGCCGCGCCGGCAATCGAGCCCTGCTGGCCGATTGCCTCCAGCAAGGCAATGCGCTGCTCGCCCAGGAAGGCCCCCAGCGGGGTGTCGATCTGCAGCCTGGCCTGCAGGCGTCCGAAAGCGGTGTCGGTGGGGCGGTTCATGCGTTGGGGTGGACGAGGGAAAACGCTGTGGCGCAAGATGCTTCGAGGCTGCACGTCGGCCCGTTTCAACCGACCGTCAAGGAGGCTCCCATGAAGATCAGCGCCCGCAATGCATTCGAAGGCACCATCGCCGCCGTCAAGGAAGGCCCGGTGAGTGCCGAGGTCGACTTTCGCCTGGCCACTGGCGAGACCCTGGTCGCCGCGATCACCGAGGGCAGCGTGCACAGCCTGGGCCTGACCGTGGGCGCTCCGGCGGTGGCCTTTGTGAAGGCCCCGCTGGTGCTGCTGGCCACCGACACCGCCGGCTGGAAGTTCAGCGCGCGCAACCAACTCAGCGGCACGGTGTCGGCCATCCACAAGGGGGCGGTCAATGCGTCGGTCTCGGTAAAGCTGCCGGCGGGCGCGGAGATCTCCAGCATCGTCACCAACGGCGCCGTGGACGATCTGGCGCTCGCCGTGGGCTCGCCGGTCACCGCCTTGTTCAAGGCGGGTTCGGTGCTGGTCGGCGTCAAGGCCTGAGGCCTTCGTCCCCGCTCGCGGGACGGATGTGCACCTTCACGTCCGCGGGGCGGGCGAAATACGGGGCTGAGCTGACCAGCAGGTCGGCCCCGGCCCGGGCATAGTCCAGCGCGTTGTCCAGCGTCACCCCGCCTGCCGGGGCGAGGTGCGTGCTCAGCGATTCGGCCCACAGCGCGGCGCGCAGCTCGGCCAAGGCCGCCGGGCTGAAGCGCTCCAGCTGCAGCACGTCCACCCCCAGCCGGGCCAGGGTCAGGGCCTCCTGCGGATCGGCCGTTTCCACCACCAAACGCTTTTCAGGCTGCTGGCGGCGCAGGGCCTGCAGCCGCCCGGCCACGTCCTCGCCGGCCAGCAGGGCCCGGTGTTCCGGAAAGACCAGCAGGGTCTCCGACAGCCCCAGGCGGTGCATCACCGCGCCGCCGGCTTCGACGGCCCAGGCGGCCCACCAGTGGGTGCCGGGCGGCGCCTTGCGGGTGCAGGCCAGCGGGGTGTCGAACCCCGCTGCGCGCAAGCGGTCCACGATGGCCGCCGCCGCCCCGGCGATGCCGGAGGCCGACTCGACCAGGTTCTGGGCCACCTTCCAGCCCAGCAACACCCCGTCGGCCGGCCCCGTGCCTTCCAGCAGCAGGGCCCCCGCCGCCGCACGCGCGCCGCTGCCCACGGCCGGCACCGCCGCCACGCCGCACAGCTGCAGCAGCCGGGCGGCGGCCTCGATGCAGGCCACCACCATCGGTCCCCGCGCGCTGAAGGTGATGCGCGCCGGCTGCGGCCCCAGGCCCAGGGCGCGACTGCTCAGGTCGCCGTGCGGCGCATCCTCGCGCAGCAGCGCGCGCAGGCGGTCATCCTCCAGGCCGCCGGCCCAGACACTGGACAGCACGGCCCCGGCGCTCACAGCGCCTCCGGCAGCGCCAGCAGACGGCGCACGGCGCGGGTGCGGTCATCCTCGAGCGGCGGGGGCGCCAGCCCCAACGAGCGGTGCACTGCCGCCCGCTCCATGCCCTGCCCCACGTCCACCGCACGCACCACCTGGCCGTGTTCGACCACGCAGGCCACGTCGGCCAGCGCCAGCACGTCCTCCACATCGTGGGTGATCAGCAGCATCGGGATGCGCCAGCGCTGGCGCACCAGGGCCAGTTCCTGGCGCAGGCTCTGCCGCAGCATGGGGTTGAGGGCCGCAAAGGGCTCGTCGAGCAGCAACAGCGCCGGCTCGCAGGCCAGCGCCCGGGCCAAGGCCACCCGCTGCCGCTGCCCGCCGGACAACTCGCCGGGCCGCGCGGCCGCCAGGCCGGTGAGGCCGAAGGTCTCCAACAGCCCATCGACCCGCTGGGCATCGGCCGCGCTGAGCTGACGCCGCCGCCAGCTGGTCAGACCGAAGCCCACGTTCTGCCGCACGCTGAGGTGCGGAAACAGCGCGTAGTCCTGGAACAGATAGCCCACGCCGCGCTGGGCGGCCGGCAGGTCCACCCCGGCCTGCTGGTCGTAGAGCGTGCGCCCGCCGATGCGGACATGCCCGGCCTGCGGCCGGATCAGCCCCGCGATCGCCTGCAGCGTGAGCGACTTGCCCGCCCCGGAGGGGCCGAACAGCGCCACCACCGGGGCATCACTGGCAAAGCGCATGGCCAGATCGAAGCGGCGGTGGCGGTCCGCCACCGTCAACTTCAGGTCCACATCGATCATGCCGAACGCCCCGCGTGCTCAGGGCTTGCCAAAGCCGGCCGCGGCCAGCACCTTCTGCGCCGCCGGCGTCAGCAGGTAGGCCGCGAACTTGCCAGCCTCGGCCTTCTGCTTGCTCTCGCTGACCAGGATCATCGGGTAGCGCACCGGGGTGTGGCCGCCCACGGTCATCACCACCTTGACCTTGTCGGCCATGATGGCCGCATCGGTCGAGTAGACGAAGCCGGCGTCCACCTCACCGCGTGACACATAGTCCAGCACCTGACGCACGCTGTCCGCATAGACGAACTTCGGCTCCAGCGCGCTCCACAGGTGCACCGATTCCAAGGCCTGCTTGGCATAGCGCCCCGCCGGCACGCTGGCCACCTTGCCCACGGCCACCCGCTTGACCGTGGGGCCGTACAGGTCCGACAGACCCGTGATGGGCTTGGGGTCCTGGGCCGGCAGGATCAGCACCACAGCGTTCGACGCCAGGGTCTTGCGGCTGTCGGCATCCAGCAGCTTCTGCCCGATGCCCTTGTCCACCGTGGCCTCGTCCGCGCTGATGAACAGGTCCACCGGTGCCCCCTGGCTGATCTGCTGCAGCAGCACGCCCGAAGCAGCGAAGTTGAACTGCAGCTTCACGCCCGGGTGGGCAGCCTCGTACTTGGCCCCCAGGTCCTTGAGCACATTGGTCATGCTGGCCGCCGCCGACACCGTCAGCGTCTGCGCCGAAGCCGCCAGGCCGGACAGACCCAGCGCCAGCGCGCCCAGGGCGTTCACCAGCACGCGCCGGCTCAATGCGGTTTCACGAAAGGACATGGGATACCTCCAAGACAAGGGTCAAAAAAATCAGCGCGGCCGGGACAGCAACCAGTTGGACAGCGCCAGCACCGACACCGACAGCACCGAGGTGACCAGCACCAGGGCCAGGGCGATGTCGTCCTCGCCGGCCTGCACCGAGTCGTAGATGGCCATGGACAGCGTCTGCGTCTTGCCGGGGATGGAGCCGGCCACCATCAACGAAGCGCCAAACTCGCCCATTGCCCGGGCAAAGGCCAGCAGCGTGCCGGCGATGATCCCGGGCGCCGCCAGTGGCAGCGTCACCCGCACGAAGACCGACCAGGGCGACTGGCGCAGCGTGCGGGCGGCGGCCTCCAGATGCCGGTCCACCTGACCGAAGGCCGCGCTGGCGGACTTGAGCACCAGCGGCAGGGCCACCACGGCCGACGCCACCACCGCGCCGTGCCAGTTGAAGATGATCGAGTAGTCGAGGTGCGCATGCAGCCAGCTGCCGATCGCGCTGCGCCGGCCGGCGGCCAGCAGGATGGCGTAACCAATGACCGTGGGCGGCAGCACCAGCGGCAGCATGCAGATGGCCTCCAGCAGCCCACGCCCCGGCAGGCGGGTGCGGGCGAACAGCCAGCCCAGCCCGACGCCGAACACCCAGGCCAGCGCGGTGGCCACGCCGGCCACTTTCAGCGAGAGCCAGAACGGTGCCCAGTCCAGGGCGTGTAGGGTTTGCCACATTCGCTGTATTTTGACGTATACAACGATATCCAAGCAAACACCGGGCCAGATCACAGTTCGCTCAGAGAGCCGGGGAGAGAGTCAGTGGGAATGGACGGACGGGCTGCCCGACACCGGAACCGGCCGGCCGCCCGGCAGCGGGGCCGCGGTGGCCAGCGCATGGCCGTCCTCAGGGGACTCGAAGCACAAGGCGTGGTCCGAGCAAACCGCACAGCTGGGCGATTTGCAGATCAGGATCTCGGCCTGCAGGCAGAGCTGGCGGTAGAAGAACTTCTTCCACTTCATGTCGCCGGTGTTCAGCGCCACCAGGGTGGGGAACCAGTGGCGCAGCAAGGCGCCCAGTTCGCTCCGGTGGGCCAGCCGCAGGTCCTGCCAGAGGTGGTCGTCGCCCAGGCAGGCCACCGCCACCAGCTGGGCCACCAGCCAGGCCATCTCGGCAGGGCCGGCCGCCGGGTCGGCATGGGCCAGCAGCAACCCGCGCACGTCCTCCACCTCGTCGGCCCGGTGGGCCAGGCGGTCGGCAAAGTCGGTGCGCAGCGCGGGCAAGGCCATGGCTCAGACCTCAGCGGCGGCGTGGGTGTAGCACTTCTTGGGGCAGATCTTCGCGCAGGCGGTGCAGCCGATGCACAACTCCTGGTGCGCGATGGTCATCACCTTCTTCTCGTATTCCTCGTCCTCGTCGTCATCCATGTCGACGTGGATGCGCTCGCCGTCCTCGGTCAGGCCGACCAGTTCCAGCACGCCGCGCGGGCAGACCTTGAAGCAGCGGCCGCAGCCGATGCACTTGTCTTCGTTGAGTTCCTGCACGAAGGTGGGCGTCCAGTCGGCGCCGCTGGGCAGGGTGACTTGAAAGGCAGACATGGCAGTCTCCGGATCAGGCGGGGGTGGCTTCGGCCAGCGCCTTGCGCGCGGCCATCAGCTTGGCGTGGGCGTCGTGGGCAATCTGCGCCACCTCGAGGATCTTTTCCCAGTTCGTGGGCAGCTCCTCGGACAGGTCGTGCAGGTCCATCTTGGCCTGCGTGGCCTTGGCGTTGAGCTTCTTGACCTCGGTCTTCAGGGTGTCGATGTCAGCCATAGGTGGCCACCTCCTTGTACTTTTCGACCATGCCGATGCCTTCGCTCACCAGCTTGTTGCCGGCCTCGGCCAACTTGGCCAGGCTGGGGTAGCCGAAGCGGTGCACGTCGCGCAGGTAGCGGTTCACCACGATCAGGCGACCGGTGGTGAGCACCGCGCGGCCAAAGCCCTCGTGGCTCATCTTCATCATCGGGCTGACCATGCAGCCAGTGGCCCGTTCGATGCACAGGCCAATGGCGTTGTGGAACAGGTCCATGCGCCACAGGGTTTCGGGGTCCGGGTCGCCCATCATCGGCAGCGCCTTGCGTTGCTCGGCGGTCAGGATGTAGGGCTCCAGCAGCTTGAGGTCGGACTTGCCTTCCCAGGTGCCATGGGTGTCCTGGGCGCGCAGCTGCTTGATCAGCTCACGGATGAAGGCGTCTTGCAGCACGGCCTCATCAGAGGTCTCGGCGGCTTCGGTGGCGACAGCGTCGGTCATGGGTTCACTCCTCGAAGTCGTGGGTCACTTCCTGGCCCCGGGTCAGCGCCTTGCGCAGCCAGGGCGGCGGGGTGCCCTTGAGCACCTCCTGCAGCTTTTCCAGGATGTCCAGAATGGGTTCGGGCTGGGGCACCTTGATCGGGTGGATCTTCAGGGCCACCACGCGGGCCGCGCCGCTGCCGCCGATGGCGGCCACGTACAGGATGGCGCAGTCGTGGATGGCGTCCAGCTTGGGCGCGAGCTTGTCCTCGTTGCCGTCCTCGGCCAGGTCCTCACCAAAGTGGTAGGTCTGCACGAAGCTGAAGCCCTCGGGCGTCACGTCGTAGATCGCCAGGTGCTTGGCCCAGCCGAAGTGGGCGTCGACACGCTGCTCGTCCTGGGTTGCAAAAGCCACTTTCATCGCGGACTCCTCAAAGTGGAAGAAACGGGGCTCAGGCGGCGGCATCGGCCGGCCGGGCCGAAGACGCGCGGGGAATCTGGGCCGAGACATGGGCCACGCCGGGCATCGCCGCCGCCACCTGCCCTTGCGCGGCCGCCAGCGACAGCGCCGGCAGCGGCCAGTCGTCGGCGTGGTGGTGGTGGATCAAATCGATGAACAGGTTGCCCAGCTCGTAGACGAAGTTGCGGGTGCCGCGGTAGCCGACATGGCAGACGTGGGCGTTGCCGATGCGGTCGAACATCGGGATGCCCAGACGGAACAGCGGCAGGCCCAGGCGCTCAGACGCCTGGCGGCCGTGCGAATGGGTGATCAGCACGTCGCAGCCGGCCGCCTTGGCCGCCAGCTCCAGGTCTTCCAGGTCGCCGATCACCACCTCGTTGGCGGGCAGGCGCGCCAGCACCGGGCTCTGGGTGGTGGTGACGCAGACCGACAGCTCCACGCCCATCTCGGCCAGGAAGCTG
>JAYSCA010000100.1:0-7554 GCA_041915165.1 Ideonella sp. | reverse complement strand
CGGTGGTGAACTGGCGCTACGACTGGCAGCCCGAGCCCGGCACGCCCGAGGCCAGGCTCTACACCGACTTCCTGCGCCCGCGCGACTGGGCGGCGGAAGGCGCTTGAGCGAACCGGGCATGCGGCGCGTCGGGCTCTTCGGCGGCAGTTTCAACCCGCCCCACCAGGCGCACCGCGCGCTGGCCCTGCAGGCTTGCGAGACGCTGGCGCTGGACGAATTGCGCTGGTTGCCGGCGGGGCAGCCCTGGCAAAAGCCCGCGGGCGAACTGGCTTCGCCCGAACACCGCCTGGCGATGGTGCAGACCCTGATCGCCGGAGAGGGGCGGTTTGTGGTGGACAATCGCGAACTTTCCCGCCAGGGGCCCAGCTACACGCTGGACACCGTGCGCGAACTGACCGCCGAGCAGCCGGGCACCGATTGGTTCCTGGTCATCGGGCAAGACCAGTACGCGCGCTTTGCCACCTGGCATGGCTGGCGGGAACTGCTGGCCGCGGTGACGCTGGCCGTGGCGGCCCGCGAGGGGCAGACCGTCCAGGTGCCGCCAGCCCTGGCCGGGGTGCCCCACCGTTGTGTCGTGCTTCCCCTGCCACGGCACGACATCAACGCCACCGACATCCGTGCCCGGGTGGCGCGAGGCCTGCCGATTGCACCCCTGGTGGGGGAAGCGGTGGCACGCTATATTGATCAACACAGCCTCTACCGGGCCGCGCCCGGCCACTGAATGGACATTCGAAAACTGCAACGCGCCATCGTCGATGGCCTGGAGGACGTGAAGGCTCAGGACATCCTGGTCTTCAACACCGAGCATCTGTCGCCGCTGTTCGAGCGCGTGATCGTGGCCTCGGGCACCAGCAACCGCCAGACCAAGGCGCTGGCCTCCAGCGTGCGCGAGTCGGTCAAGGCCGCCGGCCTGCCGGTGCTGCGCACCGAAGGCGAGGACAATGGTGAGTGGATCATCGTCGACTGCGGGGCGGCGGTGGCCCACATCATGCAGCCGGCCATCCGCGACTACTACCGCCTCGAGGAAATCTGGGGCGGCAAGCCGGTCAAGCTGAAGCTCAGCGACGGCCAGACCCGTCTGGTCAAGGCCTCCGAGCCCGAAGACGAGGACGAAGCACCGGCCAAGCCCGCCAAGAAGCCGGCCGCGAAGAAGGCCAAGGCCGCCACCGAGCCGAAGACGGTAGCCGCCAAGCCGACCGCCGCGCGCAAGGTCAGCAGCGGGACCGCGAGCGCCGCCAAGAAGGCCGCGCCCGCCAAGAAGGCGGCCGTGAAGGGCGCAGTGGCCAAGGCGCCGGCCAAGAAGGCGGTGACGCGCAGCAGCGGCACCACCCGTCGGGCCGTGGAGGCCAAGCCGGTCCAGACCATCGTGGTGGGCAAGCCCGCCAAGAAGGCGCCCTCGACGAAGAAGGCGGCTCCAGCCAAGAAGGCGGCCCCCAAGCGGTCTGCCTGACGCACTGTCCGGCCTGAGCCATGCAGTTGATCATCGCCGCGGTCGGCCAGCGCCAGCCGGCCTGGGCTGACGCGGCCTACGACGACTTCGCCAAGCGCTTCCCGCCCGAGATGCGTCTGACGCTGAAGGCGGTCAAGGCCGAGCCGCGCGGCGGCAAGAGCACCGAACAGCTGATGGCGGCCGAGGCGCATCGCCTGGAGGCAGCCTGCCCCAAAGGCGTGCGCCGCGTGCTGCTGGACGAGCATGGCACCCGCCTGACCACCGCCCAGCTGGCGCAGCGTTTCGAGTTCTGGCTGGGGGATGGGCGCGATGTGGTGTTCCTGATCGGCGGCCCCGACGGGCTGGATGCACAGCTCAAGGGCACGGCTGATGAGAGCCTGCGCCTGTCGGACCTGACCCTGCCGCACGCCTTCGTGCGCGTGCTGCTGGCCGAGGCGCTCTACCGGGCCTGGTCGCTGCGCAACGGCCATCCCTACCACCGCGAGTGAGGGCGGCGTTGGAACACGACTTCATCTACCTGGCGTCCCAAAGCCCGCGTCGCCGTCAGCTGCTCGATCAGCTGGGCGTGCGCCATGAACTGCTGCTGCCCGACCCGGACGAGGACGCCGAGGCCCTGGAGGCCGAACGCCACGGCGAGGCCCCGGCCGACTATGTCGAGCGGGTCACCCGGGCCAAGCTGAAGGCAGCACGCGCCCGCTGGAAGGCCCGGGGGCTGCCGCTGGCGCCCATCCTGTGCTCGGACACCACGGTGGCGCTGGGTCGGCGCATCCTCGGCAAGCCGGCCGATGCGGCCGAGGCCACCGACACGCTGACCCGCCTGTCCGGCCGCAGCCACAAGGTGATGACCGCGGTGGCCCTGTGGGACGGCCGCCGCCATCATCTGGCGGTGAACGTCTCGACGGTGCGTTTCGCGCCGCTGCCGGCCGAGGTGGTGGCCCGCTACGTCGACAGCGGCGAGCCCTTCGGCAAGGCCGGTGCCTACGCCATCCAGAGCTCGCTGGCCGGCTGGATCGAGCGCATCGCCGGAAGCTACTCCGGTATCATGGGGTTGCCCCTCTACGAGACAACCCAGTTGCTGCGGCAGGCTCGCGTCCGCGTCTGACCGTCGTGCCCGCGGCCTGCTGGGCACAACGCCAATACCGCGGCCGCACATGCATGACATCCTGATCAACTGGGCTTCCCAGGAAACCCGTGTCGCTCTGATCGAGAACGGTGCCATCCAGGAGCTGCACATCGAGCGCACGCTTGAACGTGGCTTGGTGGGCAACGTCTACCTGGGCAAGGTGGCCCGGGTGTTGCCGGGCATGCAGAGCGCCTTCATCGACATCGGTCTGGAGCGCGCGGCCTTCCTGCACGTGGCCGATCTGCACACTGCCCACGCCCCCGGGGTGCGTGACAGCCACCCGCCCACGCCGATCGAGAAGCTGGTGTTCGAGGGCCAGACCCTGATGGTGCAGGTGGTCAAGGACCCGATCGGCACCAAGGGTGCCCGCCTGTCCACCCAGGTCAGCATCGCCGGCCGCCTGCTGGTGTTCCTGCCGCAGGACAACCACATCGGCATCTCGCAGAAGATCGGCTCGGTCGAGCACCGTGAGCAGCTGCGCCAGCGCATGGTGGCCCTGGTGGGCAAGCCCGAGCCGGGCAGCAAGGAGGGGCCGGGCGGCTTCATCCTGCGCACCAATGCCGAGGAGGCGAGCGACGCCGAGCTGTCGGAAGACATCGCCTACCTGCGCAAGACCTGGGCCCAGATCCGGCAGCGCGCGGTGTCCCGGCCGGCTGGCACTTTGCTGCACCAGGACCTGTCGCTGAGCGAGCGGGTGCTGCGCGACCTGGCCACCGAGCAGACCGCCGCGATCCGCATCGATTCGCGCCAGCAGTACGAACAGCTCAAGGCCTTTGGGGCGGCCTACACCCCGGCCTCGGTGGGCAAGCTGGAGCACTACCGTGGCGAACGGCCGATCTTCGATCTCTTCAACATCGAGGAGGAGATCGCCAGGGCGCTCGGCCGGCGGGTCGAGTTGAAATCCGGGGGCTACCTGATCGTCGACCAGACGGAGGCGCTGACCACGATCGACGTCAACACCGGCGGCTATGTGGGCGCCCGCAACTTCGACGAGACGATCTTCAAGACCAACCTGGAGGCCGCGCAGGCCATCGCGCGCCAGCTGCGGCTGCGCAACCTGGGCGGCATCATCATCATCGACTTCATCGACATGGGGCGCGAGGAGCACCAGCAGACCGTGCTGGCCGAGTTGCGCAAGCAGCTGGCCCGGGACCGCACCAAGACCACGGTGAGCGGCTTCACCCAGCTGGGTCTGGTCGAGATGACCCGCAAGCGCACCCGCGAGAGCCTGGCCCATGTGCTGTGCCAGCCCTGCCCCACCTGCGAGGGGCGCGGCCAGGTCAAGACCGCGCGCAGCGTCTGCTACGACATCCTGCGCGAGATCCTGCGCGAGGCACGCCAATTCGACCCCAAGGAATTCCGCGTGGTGGCCAGTGCGGCGGTGGTGGAAATGCTGCTCGACGAGGAAAGCCAGCACCTGGCCGATCTCTCGGCCTTCGTCGGCAAGCCGATTTCGCTGTCGGCCGAGGCGACGATGAACCCGGAGCAGTACGACATCGTGTTGCTGTGAGGCGGCGGTGGCGATGGCTTCAGACAAGAATCAGCCTGGGCGGGTAGGCTAACGGGATGCAATTCAAGAACCACGACAACGACGCCGACGAGCACAGCCTGTACACCGCGGTGGAACGGGCCAAGGCCGCCAACCGCAGCACCTGGGTCAGTGTGGCGGTCAATCTGGTGCTGTCGACCCTGCAGATTGCGGTGGGTCTGGTGGCCCGCTCGCAGGGCCTGGTGGCCGACGGTCTGCACTCGCTGGCCGATCTGGTGTCCGACGCCGTCGTGCTGGTGGCCGGGCACCAGGCCCGCAAGGCCGCCGACGATGACCACCCCTATGGTCACCAGCGCTTCGAGAACGCGGCCTCCATGGTGCTGGGCGTGCTGCTGCTGGTGGTCGGGGCGGGCATGCTGGTGTCGGCCTTCCAGAAGCTGCACGCGCCAGCGGATCTGCCGCCGGTGCACGCGGTGGCCTTGTGGGTGGCCCTGGGCACGCTGGTGGCCAAGGAAGCGCTGTTTCGCTACATGCTGGCGGTGGCCAAGAAGGTGAAGTCCAGCCTGCTGGTGGCCAATGCCTGGCACGCGCGCTCGGACGCGGCCTCCTCGCTGGTGGTGGCGCTGGGTCTGGTGGGCAATCTGGCCGGCTATCCCATCCTGGACCCGATCGCGGCCCTGATCGTCGGCCTGATGGTCGCGAAGATGGGGGTGGAGTTCGGCTGGAACGCGCTGCACGACCTGATGGACCGGGCTGCCGACGACGAGGAGGTCCAGGCCATCCGCCAGACGCTGATCGAAACCCCGGGCGTGGCCGGGGTGCACGATGTGCGCACCCGCAAGATGGGCGACATGATCGTGGTCGATGCCCACATCGAGGTGGATGCCGCGATCACGGTGGAACAGGGGCATGACATCGCGGTGGCGGCCCGGCAGCGTGTGCTGCAGCGCCATCGGGTGCTCAACCTGATGACCCATGTGGATCCCTGGCACCGGCCGGACCTGGACCATGCGCCGGTGAAGCCGGCCGTCCCAGTCTGAGGCCACGCGATGGACACCGGGCTCACGGCTGCCGAAGCGGCCCGTCGGCTGCGCGACGAGGGCCCGAACGAGCTGGCAGACACCTCGCGCCGGCCGCTGTGGCGGCTGGTGCTGTCGGTGCTGACCGAGCCGATGTTCGGCCTGCTGCTGGCCTGTGGCGCACTGTATGCGCTGCTGGGCAATGCGCAGGAAGCCTGGACGCTGATGGGCTTCGTGATCGTCGTGATGGCGATCAGCCTGGTGCAGCAACGCCGGGCCGAGCGCTCGCTGGCGGCGCTGCGCGCCTTGTCGGCACCGCAGGCGCAGGTCTGGCGTGATGGCCAGGCCTGTCGCGTGCCCAGCCGCGAGCTGGTGCGGGGCGACGTGGTGCTGCTGGAGGCCGGGGACCGGGTGCCGGCCGATGTGTGCCTGCTGGCCGCCACCGGCGTGTCGGTGGACGAGTCCTTGCTGACGGGCGAGTCGGCACCGGTGTTCAAGTCCGTGTCGGCCGCGGCCGATACCGCGGCGCCCGCCCCGGCGCCGGGTGGCGAGGCCGGCGGCTGGCTGTTCGCCGGCACGCTGCTGACCGCCGGGACGGCCCGCGGGGCGGTGGTGGCCACCGGGCCGCGCAGCGCGCTGGGCCGCATTGGTGCCTCGCTGCAGGCCACCGAGGCGCCGGCCAGCCCGGTGCAGCAGGAAACCGCCCGCATCGTGCGGGTGGCCGCGGTGGCGGGCCTGTCGCTGGCCGCCTTGCTGGCCGTGCTCTACGCCTGGCGCCAGCACGACCTGCTGCAGGGCCTGCTGGCCGGCCTGACGCTGGCCATGGCCATCCTGCCGGAGGAACTGCCGGTGGTGCTGACCCTGTTCCTCGGCCTGGGGGCCTGGCGGCTGGCCCGGGAGCGGGTGCTGGTGCGCCAGATGGCCGCGGTGGAGCTGCTGGGGGCTGCGACGGTGCTGTGCGTGGACAAGACCGGCACGCTGACCCTCAACCGCATGGCGGTGCGCCGGCTGTGGTCGCCCTCGGGCGAGCACGACCTGGTGAGCGAGCGGGACCTGCCGCTGCCCGAGTCGGTGCACGAGACCCTGGAGTACGCGATCCTGGCCAGCCACCGGCAGGCCGTGGATCCGATGGAGCGGGCCCTGCGCGAAGCTGGCGAGCGCGAACTGGCCCACACCGAGCACCTGCATGCCGACTGGACCCTGGTCGAGGACTATCCGCTGTCGGCCGAGCTGCTGGCCATGTCGCGGGTCTGGCAGTCGCCGGACCGGCGTGAGCGGCTGATCGCGGCCAAGGGTGCGCCGGAAGCGGTGATCGACCTCTGCCATCTGGATGTGGCCCACCAGTCGCGCATCGTCGGCCAGGTGGCTGCGCTGGCCGACCAGGGCTGGCGGGTGCTGGGCGTGGCCCGGGCGGTCTTTGCGGCCGACCGCCTGCCGCCGATCCAGCACGACTTCGACTTCGAGTTCCTCGGGCTGGTGGCCCTGGAAGACCCCTTGCGGCCGGAGGTGCCCGCCGCGATCGCCGAGTGTCGCGAGGCCGGCATCCGGGTCGTCATGATGACGGGGGACCATCCCGCCACGGCGTTGTCGGTGGCACGGCAGGCGGGGCTGGATGTGGCGGGCGGCGTGGTGGCCGGCTGCGCCCTGGACGCTCTGGACGACGCCGGCTGGCGGGCCCAGGTGGCGCAGACCAGCGTGTTCTGCCGTGTGCAGCCGGAGCAGAAGCTGCGCCTGGTGCGGGCCCTGCAGGCCCAGGGCGAGGTGGTGGCCATGACCGGCGACGGGGTGAACGACGCCCCGGCCCTGCGCGCGGCCCACATCGGCGTGGCCATGGGCGCGCGTGGCACCGACGTGGCCCGCGAGGCCGCCGCCCTGGTGCTGATGCAGGACAGCCTGGCCGGGCTGGTAACCGCCGTGCGCCACGGGCGCCGGGTGTTCGCCAATCTGCGCAAGGCCATCGTCTTCGTGCTGGCGGCTCATGTGCCCATCATCGGGCTGACCTTTCTGCCGGTGCTGCTGGGCTGGCCGATGCTGCTGCTGCCGGTGCATGTGCTGTGTCTGCAGCTGGTGATCGACCCGGCCTGCTCGCTGGTGTTCGAGGCCCAGCCGGCCGAGCCGAACCTGATGCGCCTGCCGCCGCGCCGGCCGCAGGCGCGCCTGTTCGACCGCCAGGTGCTGGCCCGTGGGCTGTGGCAGGGCGCGGGGCTGCTGGCCTGCTGTCTGGCGGTGTATACGGGCGGCCGGGCGCTGGGCGAGTCCGAGGCCGGCGGGCGGGCCATGAGCTTTGCCGTGCTGGTGCTGGGCAGTGTGCTGCTGATCCTGGCCAACCGGCAGTGGGCCCGCGGCGGCTGGCTGCGGCGGGCCGGGGATGGGCTGGGCTGGCTGGCGCTGGCGGCCGGCCTGCTGCTGGCGCTGTCCTGGAGTGTGCCGGCCTTGCGCGCCGCCTTCGGCTTCGCGGTGCCGCAGTGGCCGG
>JAYSCA010000099.1:0-7595 GCA_041915165.1 Ideonella sp. | reverse complement strand
TACCCGCCTGACGGCCTGGTCGGCCCTGCATGCCGCCACGCTGGGCGCAGCGCAGGCGCTGCATTTGGACCATGAGCTGGGCCGCCTGGAGGCTGGCTGCATGGCCGATCTGGCGGTGTGGGACTGGGCGGTCGGGCCGGTGGCTCGTCACCGGGACGCGGTGGCACGAGGGGCGGTCTCACCTCTGCCTGCGCAAAGCCTGCATGCCCGCGCGTTCGCCTGGATGACCCAGGGCGATGACCGCAACCTGGTGGCCAGCTATGTGGCGGGCCGCCTGCACCACCATCGCACAGGATCGTCGGGTGAGCCAGTCTGACCTTGGTACGAAATTTGCGCGCTGTTTCTTCTGTTGAATTTCAACATCTGCTTCTCTCCCTTCCCTTCTCCCTTCATTCACAACGACGATAGGACACACTCCATGCAGTCACTTTCCCGCATCGCCCTGGCCGCCTCGCTGGCGGTCGTCTCGATGGCTTCGCAAGCCGCCGACTGGAGCGATACCTCGATTGGCTACCGCTACGGCAGCAAGTTCGCCGAGCCGTTCGGCAGCACCGAGATCCACAAGAACATCTTCAACCTGAACCACGTCAGCGGCTACAGCTACGGCACCAACTTCTTCAACGTCGACCTGCTGATGTCGAACAAGGACGATCCCGCGTCGCCTGGTTCGCACAACGGCGCCCAGGAAGCCTATGTGGTCTATCGCCATACGCTGGACCTGGCCAAGGTCACCGGCAAGGACCTGAGCTTCAGCGTCGTGAAGAATGTCGGCTTCACCGCCGGCTTTGACTGGAACGCCAAGGACGACGCCGGCTACAACTCGAAGAAGCGCATGCTGGTGGCCGGTCCCACCTTCATGTTCGATGTGCCGGGCTTCCTGAATGTCAGCCTGCTGCAACTGTGGGAAAGCAACGCGCCGACCAACGAGTACACCAGCACCAGCACGCCGCGTTACAGCTATGACGCGCACCCGATGCTGACGGCCGCCTGGTCGATCCCGGTGCCGGTGGGTCTGCCGATTTCGTTTGAAGGCTTTGCCAACTTCATCGCCGGCAAGGGCAAGAACGAGTTCGGTGTGCAGACCGCGCCCGAGACCAACATCGACATGCAGCTGATGTACGACGTGGGCACGCTGTGGAACACGCCGAAGAAGTTCAAGCTGGGCATCGAGTACCAGTACTGGAAGAACAAGTTCGGCAACTCGTACAAGGGCGCGGCGGGCGATGGCGCCTTCGCCAAGACCCCGATGATCCGCGCGGAATACCACTTCTGAGCGTGGTGAAGCCGGGCTGGTGCCCGGCTGCCAGGCCGGTGCGGTTCCGCACCGGCCCTTCGCCCTCCACGGGGGGCCTGACACAGGTGCGGGCCTGGAGGGCAAAATGCTCGCCACCCGACCTCTTCCAGCCATGCTCCGACTCGAACTCTCCGGCATCAGCAAGCAGTACCCTGCGGTGCGGGCCAATGACGACATCCACCTGAAGGTGGCGCCCGGCCAGATCCACGCGGTGTTGGGTGAGAACGGCGCGGGCAAGTCCACGCTGATGAAGATCATCTATGGCGCCGTCCAGCCGGACGAGGGTGAGATGGTCTGGAACGGCAAACAGGTCGAGGTGACCAGCCCGGCCCAGGCGCGTGCACTGGGCATCAGCATGGTCTATCAGCACTTCTCGCTGTTTGACACGCTGACCGCGGCCGAAAACGTGTGGCTGGGCCTGGACAAGAGCCAGCCGCTGGCCCAGGTGACCGAGCGCATCCGCGAGGTGGCGGCCGGCTATGGGCTGGAAGTGGACCCGCTGCGACCGGTGCACACGCTGAGCGTGGGCGAGCGCCAGCGGGTCGAAATCGTGCGGGCGCTGCTGACCAACCCGCAATTGTTGATTCTGGATGAACCGACCTCGGTGCTGACGCCGCAGGCGGTCGAGAAGCTGTTCGTCACGCTGCGCAAGCTCAGCGACGAAGGCTGCTCCATCCTCTACATCAGCCACAAGCTCGACGAGATCCGCGCGCTGTGCCACCACTGCACCGTGCTGCGCGGTGGCAAGGTGACGGGCGAGGTGGATCCCACCCAGGAAACCAACGCCAGCCTCTCCCGCCTGATGATCGGCGCGGAACCGCCGGCGCTGACCCACCGCCCGTCCAAGGCCGGTGCGGTGGCGCTGTCGGTGCAAGGGCTGTCGCTGCCGCAGCTCGACCCCTTCGGTGTCACCCTGAAAGACATTGGCCTGACGGTGCGGGCGGGCGAGATCGTGGGCGTGGCCGGCGTGTCCGGCAACGGCCAGCAGGAATTGATGGCGGCCTTGTCCGGCGAAGACCGGCGTGCGCCGGCGGGCTCGGTGACGCTGTTCGATCAGGACATCGCGGCCGCTTCTCCCAGCACGCGACGCGCCCAGGGCCTGCATTTCGTGCCCGAGGAGCGCTTGGGGCGGGGCGCCGTGCCCACCCTGTCGCTGGCCCAGAACACCTTGCTGACCCGCAAGGAGGCGGTGGGGCCGGGCGGTTGGCTCAACCTGGCCGCCACCCGTCAGATGGCGGCCGACCTGATCGCCCGCTTCCATGTGAAGGCCGGTGGCCCGGACGCCCCGGCGCGTTCGCTGTCGGGCGGCAATCTGCAGAAGTTCATCGTCGGGCGCGAGATCGATGCCCGCCCCCGGCTGTTGATCGTCTCGCAGCCGACCTGGGGCGTGGATGTGGGGGCCGCGGCGCAGATCCGCGGCGAGTTGCTGGCGCTGCGCGACGCGGGCTGTGCCTTGCTGGTGGTCAGCGAGGAACTGGACGAATTGTTTGAAATCAGCGACCGACTGGTGGTCATCGCGCAGGGGAAGCTCTCCCCCTCGGTGCCCACGGCGGACGCGACACGGGAAATGATCGGCGAATGGATGTCGGGACTGTGGGAAGGCACCCATGCTGAAGCTTGAAGCGCGGCCGCAGCCGTCGAAATGGATGTCCCTGGCCTCGCCGGTGCTGGCGTTGGCCATCACGGTGGTGATCGGGGTGTTCCTGTTCTGGGCCCTGGGCAAGGACCCGGCCAAGGGCCTGCAGGCCTTCTTTGTCGAGCCGCTCAAGAACGCCTACGCCCTGTCCGAGCTGAGCGTGAAGGCGGTGCCGCTGGTGTTGATCGGCCTGGGGCTGGCCGTGTGCTTCCGCTCCAATGTGTGGAACATCGGCGCCGAGGGCCAGTACGTGCTGGGCGCGCTGGCCGGCGGCTGGGTGGCCATGCAGGCCGGGCCGGACACCTCGCGCTGGATCATCGTGCCCATCCTGCTGGCTGGCGTGCTGGGCGGCATGGTCTGGGCGGCGATCGCCGCCTGGCTGCGCGACAAGTTCAACGCCAGCGAGATCCTGGTCACGCTGATGCTGGTCTACGTCGCGGTGCAGGTGCTCAACTGGCTGGTCTATGGGCCCTGGAAGGACCCGGACGGCTACAACTTCCCGCAGACGGTGGTGTTTGCCGCGTCCACCAAGATGCCGCGCCTGATCGATGGCCTGCGGGCCAACATCGGGGTGCTGATCGCGCTGGTGGCGGTGGCGGGGGCCTGGGTGTTCCTGTTTCGCACCCGCCGTGGCTTTGCGCTGCAGGTGGGCGGGCTGGCGCCGGCGGCTGCGCGCTATGCCGGTTTCTCCTCCAGCGCCGCGCTGTGGTCGGCGCTGCTGATTTCCGGCGGCATGGCCGGCCTGGCCGGGGCGATGGAAGCCGCCGGTCCGCTGGGCCAGCTCACACCGTATGTGCCGGTGGGCTATGGCTTTGCGGCCATCATCGTGGCCTACGTGGGGCGTCTGCACCCGGTGGGCATCGTGTTTTCTTCGATCCTGATGAGCATGTTCTACATCGGCGGCGAACTGGCACAGAGCCGGCTGGGCATGCCCAAGGCGCTGACCGGCGTGTTCCAGGGCCTGCTGCTGTTTGCGCTGCTGGCCTGTGACACCCTCATCAACTACCGTCTGCGGCGCGTCACGGGGGAGCGGGCATGAACGAACTCGCATTGCTGCTGGCGGCCACGCTGAACGCGGGCACCGCCCTGGCCCTGGCTGGTCTGGGGCTGTTGATCAACGAACGCTCGGGCATCATCAACCTGGGCGCCGAGGGCCTGATGCTGGTGGCCGCGATCGCCGGCTTTGCCACCGCGGTGCACACCGGCTCGGATGTGGCGGCCTTTGCCGCCGGCGCTGGCGCCGGGGCGCTGCTGGCCGCCATCTTCGGCGTGCTGGTGATCTGGCTGAACACCAACCAGTACGCCACCGGTCTGGCGCTGAGCATGTTCGGCACCGGCTTCTCGGCCTTCGTCGGCACCGGCTTCACCCAGGCCCGGCTGAGCGAACGCTTCAAGCTGCACATCCCGGGCCTGAGCGACCTGCCCTTCGTTGGCCCGGCCCTGTTCCGCCACCATCCGCTGGTCTACCTGACCATCGCGTTGGCGATCTTCCTGGCCTGGTTCCTCTACCGTTCGCGCGCCGGACTGATCCTGCGCGCGGTCGGCGAGTCGCCCGAGTCGGCCCATGCGCTGGGCTATCCGGTGCGCCGCATCCGCCTGCTGGCGGTGGTGGTCGGTGGGGCGCTGTGCGGTGTGGCCGGGGCCTATCTGTCGGTCATCTACACCCCGTTGTGGGTGGAGGGCATGGTCTCCGGCCGCGGCTGGATAGCCCTGGCGCTGACCACCTTCGCCACCTGGCGGCCGGCCCGTGTGCTGGTGGGCGCCTACCTGTTCGGCGGGGTCACCATGCTGCAGTTCTACTTGCAGGGCGAGGGCGTGCAGGTGCCCAGCCAGTGGCTGACCATGCTGCCTTACCTGGCCACCATCGTGGTGCTGGTGCTGATCTCGCGCAATCCGACCTGGATCCGCATCAACATGCCCGCCTCGCTGGGCAAACCTTTCTCACCGGGGCAGTGACGCCTCGTTTCCTTCGCAGTTCCTCCATGGAGAATTCATGAATCACAACGTGACCTCGAAGCGCCGCCTGCTGAAGCTGGCCGGTTGGACCACGCTGGCGGCCGCCGCTGCCCTCGTGGGATGTGGCAAGAAGGAAGAGGCCGCGCCGGCCGCTGCCGAACCGGCTTCCGCTGCTGCATCGGCCGCGGCCAAGGCCGAGCCGCTGAAGATCGCCTTCACCTACATTGGCCCGGTCGGTGACGGTGGCTGGACCTTCGCGCACGACAGCGCCCGTAAGGCGCTGGAAGCCGAACTGGGCGACAAGGTCCAGACGACCTTCGTCGAGAACGTGCCTGAAGGCGCCGATGCCGAGCGCGTGTTCAACGACCTGGCCGCCCAAGGCAACAAGATCATCTTTGGCACCTCGTTCGGCTACATGGAGCCGATGCTGAAGGTCGCGGCCGACCACAAGGACGTCAAGTTCGAGCACGCCACCGGCTACAAGACCGCTGACAACCTGCGCACCTACGACGCCCGCACCTACGAAGGTGCCTACCTGGCGGGCGTGATCGCCGGCTCGATGACCAAGACCAACGTGCTGGGTGTGGTCGGCTCGGTGCCCATCCCCGAGGTGATCCGCAACATCGACAGCTTCACCCTGGGCGCCCAGAGCGTGAACCCGAAGATCAAGACCAAGGTGGTCTGGGTCAACCAGTGGTTCGATCCGCCCAAGGAAACCGAAGCCGCGACCGCGCTGATCAACGGCGGTGCCGACATCCTGATGCAGAACACCGACTCGCCCGCCGTGCTGAAGACCGCGGAAGAGAAGGGCAAGCGCGCCTTTGGCTGGGACAGCGACATGAAGTCCTACGGTCCCAAGGCCCACCTGGCCTCGTCCATCATCAACTGGACGCCGTACTACGTGAAGGCCGCCAAGGACATGCTGGCCGGCACCTGGAAGACCGAGCAAACCTGGTGGGGCGTCAAGGAAGGCATGGTGGACCTGGTCTCCATCGCCGACGACGTGCCGGCCGAGGTCAAGGACAAGGTCGCCAAGGTCAAGGAAGGCCTGAAGGACGGCAGCTTCGTGATCTGGAAGGGCCCCATCTCCGACAACACCGGCAAGGTGGTGCTGGAGAAGGACAAGGTCGCCGACGACGCCTTCCTGGGCGGCGTGAAGTACTACGTCAAGGGCGTGGAAGGCAAGGTGCCGGGCGGCAAGTAAGCGCCCGCGCGCAGCTGCGCACCAAGACCGAAGCCGCCGGGCCACCGGCGGCTTTTTCTTTGCGTGCGCTCATAATCAAAATCCTCTCCCCAGCTGAGCCTCCGACCCCGTCCGTGAACGATCGCGTCCGCCATTCCGACACGGTGTACCGCCTGATCCGGCAGGACATCTTCGACTTCCGACTGCTGCCCGGCGACCGCTTCGCCGAGAACGACATCGCCGAGCGGCTGCAGGTGTCGCGCACGCCGGTGCATGAGGCGCTGGCCCGCTTGGAGGCCGAGGGGCTGGTGCGCGGCTACTTCCGCAACGGCTGGGAGGTGGAGCCGCTGAACTTCGCGCGCTTCGATGCCTTGTACGAACTGCGCGAGTTGCTGGAACTGCAGGCGGTGCGCAAGCTGTGTGCGTTGCCGACGCTGCCACCCGAGGTGCGGGCACTGCGGGCCCTGTGGAGCCGCCCGGCCGACACCCTGGCCGAAGACCCGCTGGAGGCGGCGACGTTGGACGAAGCCTTCCACGCCACGCTGGTGGCCGGGGCGGGCAACCCGGAGATCGACCGCGTGCTGGGCCAGGTGACTGACCGCATCCGCATCATGCGGCGACTGGACTTCGCTTACGGCAACTGCACCCCGGGCACCCGGCATGAGCACCTGGGCATCCTGGACGCGATCGAGGCCCATGACGAAGCCGCTGCCGAGGCGGCCTTGCGCAACCACATCCGCAGTGGGCATGCCTCGGTGCAGCAGATCACCATCGAGCGCCTGGAACAGGCGCGGGCCAATGTGGTGCATTCGCCCTTGATTGGGGCTCCCACCCGCCGCAAGCGCTTCGTGCGCACGGCCCCTGAACGGGCCTGACCCCGCCGGTCTCCCTCTGAACAACGGTTGCGGCCATGCCTGGAGTGGCATGGCACGGATGCTGCTTGCTCCAGTTGGTCTAAATTATGTATGCATAAATTGGCTGACCCGGCCAAGGAGCGCTTTTCCATGCATTTGCAACCCATTCGCGGCACACACGGCATGGTGACCGCACCGCACGCGCTGGCCGCCCAGTCGGGGCAGGCGGTCCTGCGGGACGGCGGCAATGCCATCGAGGCGATGGTGGCCATGGCCGCCACCATCGCGGTGGTCTATCCCCACATGAACAGCATCGGGGGCGATGGCTTCTGGCTGGTGGCCCAGCCGGGCCAGGCGCCCATCGCCATCGACGCCTGCGGCGCCGCCGGGGCGGGGGCCAGCATCGCCGCCTACCGGGCGGCTGGCCTGTCGAGCATCCCATTCCGCGGTGGGCGGGCGGCCTGCACCGTGGCGGGCACGGTCTCGGGCTGGGCCGTGGCGCTGGAACTGGCGCAGGGCCTGGGCGCGCGCCTGCCGCTGTCGCGCCTGTTGGCCGACGCCATCGGCTATGCCCGCGACGGCTTCCCGATCACCGAGAGCCAGGTGGCCGCGATGGACAAGCTGGCCGGCGACCTGCTGCCGGTGCCAGGCTATGCCCAGAGCTTCCAGCAA
>JAYSCA010000098.1:0-7607 GCA_041915165.1 Ideonella sp. | reverse complement strand
GTTGCGCATCAGGTCGGCCACGGTCTGGCCGTCGCGCGGGTAGATGGCAATGCCCACGCTGGCGGTGGCGAAGAACTCCTGGTCGGCCACGTAGACCGGCTGGCGCAAGGCCTCCAGGATGCGCTGGGCGACCCGCCCGGCATCGCGCTCGTCGTCCACCTCGGGCAGCAGGGCCACGAACTCGTCCCCGCCCAGGCGGCCAACGGCCTCCAGCGCCCGGTGGAAACGGGAGCCGACGGCCTCGACCGTGCCGTCGAAGATCTGGTCGCTGTGGCGCACGCAGCTGCGCAGCCGCATCGAGACCTCCAACAGCAGCTCGTCGCCCGCCGCATGGCCCAGCGTGTCGTTGATGTTCTTGAACCGGTCCAGGTCGATCAGCAGCAAGGCCATCGAGTGGCCCATGCGCCGGGCCTGCTCCAGCGCCCGCTCGGCCCGCCAGTTGAACTGGCGCCGGTTGGGCAACTGGGTCAGCGGGTCCTTGTTGGCCAGCTTGCGGATGGAATCCTCGGCCTGGTGGCGCTCGGTCACGTCCTGCACGATGCCGGTGTAGCCGATGCACTGGCCGTACTCGCCGAACTCGGGCTCGCCTTCGACGTGGATGATGCGGTTGCGCTTGACGCCGCGCGAGAGCGGCACGTCCATCGCGATGCCGAAGACCTGGCGCACGATCTGGCGCATGCCGCGGATCAGCGCGTGGCGCTCCTCCTGCGTCATCATGCGCAGCAGGTCGCGGAAGCTCAGCTTGTCGTCCGGCGCGCTGCCGAACACCCGCAGCGCCTCCTCGGACAGGTCCAACCCGTGCGGCAGCCCCCGTTCGGGGTGGTGCCACCATTCAAAGCTGCCCATGCGGGCCAGGTCCTGGGCGCGGGCCAGCTTGGCCCGGCTGCGGATCAGCTCCTGCTGGGTGCGGGCCGCGCGCAGCATGTGGCGCAGGCGGCCGACCAGCAGGCTCCACTGACCCCAGTTGTCCGGCTTGACGAAGAAGTCGGTGGCGCCCGCATCGTAGGCCCGCTTGATTGAGGCCTCGTCGTTCAAGCCCGTCAGCATCAGCACGGGCACGTTCTCCAGCCCGTACATGCCGCGCAGTTCCTCGCAGGTCTCGAAGCCATCGAGCCCAGGCATGCGGGCGTCCAGCACCACCAGATCGGGAATCCAGCCGCCCAGGATGCGCAGCGCCTCGTCCCCGCTGCTGGCCTGGGTCACGTCGAACCCGTGTTGGGTCAGCGCCGCCGAAACCACCATCAGGTTAACTTCGTCGTCGTCAACCAGCAGGACCTTCGGCCGTTCCTCGACCAGCTCTTGGAGTGGGGACGCGCCGCCGCCCTTCATGGCAGGCCACCGCCATCCAGCAGTTCAGCCACCGCCGCATGCACCCGGACGGCTTCCGCCCGGAACTGCTCGACCAGGGTGCCCATGTCGTCCAGGCGGGACTCGCGCACGCCCTGTTCCATCTTGGCACACAGGGACGAGAGCTTCAGCGCCCCCACGCTGGCCGAGGCGGACTTGAGGGCATGGGCCGCATGCGAGAGGGCCTGCCAGTCCGCAGCCCCGAAGGCCTGGTCAATGCCGGCCTGCTGCGCCGTCAGCGAACGCTGGTAGGTCTGCAGCACGCGCTTGAGGAAACTGCCCCCCTGGGGATCGAGCGCCCGCAACTGGTCCAGGCTGGCATTGTCCAGCACCGGTTCTGAGCGACCGCCGCCACCGGCGTCGGCTCCTGGATCCCTGTTGGCGTCAAACATCTTGAAATGCGTCTGTCTGCAACCGCGTTGGTCCGTTCAAGTGCACCGCATTGTGCCCCGAACCGTCCCAACCCCTGCGCCTCCCTAGAACAGGGTTGTGCGCCGTAGCATCGGACGGTGTTTCTATCACGTCAAGCCGGAATTGGCGGACTTGGTGCGTGTTCCTGTGCATTTCTGTCGCGGATGAACCATGCCTCGCCCGTCACCGGGGCGGTGGGTCGGGGGCTCCTTACAATCCCCGCATGCCTGTTTTGCCTCCCGCCCGCCGTTTGCACGGTCGCAGCCTCGCCGTCGCCGTCGCTGTGGCGGCTGTCCTGGCGGCCTCGCTGGCGGTGGCCTGGCACCTGGCCGGCGCCCCGACCGGCCCGCAGGAACTCGCGGGGCCCTGGTCCTGGCTGCCCATGTTGGTGTTCGGTGCGGCCTGCGGCCTGGCCGGTCTGCTGTGGGGGCGGCTGGAGCGGCACGCCCAGCTGCGCCAAGCCACGCAATCGCAGCAGGCCCTGGCCGAGCTGGCCGATGGCTGGATCTGGCGCACCGATGCCCATCACCAGGTGGTGGCCTGGCGCCCGCCGCCCGGCGCGCCCGCCTCGGCCTGGACCGAGCAACTCCCCACCGGACAGGCCCTGCACAGCCAGTTCGAGGTGGCCGACCCACGGCCCAGCCCCGGCGCCCTGCTGGCCCGGCTGGATGCCCAGGCCATGATCGTGGCGCTGCGCGTGATGCGCCAGGGCAGCGAACCGCCCACCCACTGGCAGCTGCGGGCCCTGCCCCAATATGACGTGCGGGGCACGTTTGCCGGCTACGTCGGCACGCTGGTGCCGGTCGACCAGGCGGAACAGCGGCGCTTCGACGCGGCCCTGCTGCAGCGGCTGTGGGGCGAGCTGGACCTGCCGGCCTTCGTGCTGCGGCCGAACGACGCCAGCGCACCAGGCACGGCCTGGGAGCTGACCACCCTGTCGCCGGACGCCGCCCGGCTGCTGGGCCCGCGCGGCCAGCAGCGCGACTGGCAACAGGCCCAGCAGGCCCTGCCCGGCGATGTCCAGAGCGCCTTGAAGAAGCTGCCCGAGGGCGAGAGCCGCGCAGCCGGCCCCTGGCAGGTGGAGCTGCTGCCCGTCGCCTCGGACGGCGAGACTCTGGGCCGGCTGCTGCTGCTGCGCTCGACCCAGGCGGCGGCCGAGACCGCGACCGGCCCGGGCGACCAGGATTCCTTCGTCTACTCGGTCTCGCACGACCTGCGGGCTCCGCTGCGGGTGGTGGATGGCTTCGCGCGCATCCTGAAGGAGGACTACGGCCGCTTCCTGGACCGCATCGGCAACGACCATCTGGACCGCGTGCTGGCTGCCAGCGCCCGCATGAACAGCATGATCGACGCGCTGCTGGCCCTGTCGCGCCTGCAGTCGCAGCCGCTGGCGCGCAAGCCGGTGGACCTCTCGCAGCTGGCGACCTACATCATGGAAGACCTGCGCAGCCAGGCGCCCGAGCGCCAGGCCACGGTCACGATCGAACCCGGCCTGGTGGTCAATGGCGACCCGACGCTGCTGCGCATCGCGATGGAGAACCTGCTGGGCAACGCCTGGAAGTACAGCGGCCAGTGCGAGCAGACGGTGATCGAGTTCCGCAGCGAGGAGCAGGCCGAGCATGGCCGGGTGTTCGTGGTGGCCGACCGCGGTGCTGGCTTCGACATGCGCTTTGCCGACCGCCTGTTCGGCGTCTTCCAGCGTCTGCACAGCCCCAAGGATTTCCAGGGCACCGGCGTCGGCCTGGCTTCGGTGCGGCGCATCCTGCGCCGGCACGGGGGCGACATCTGGGCCGAATCGGAAGTGGGCAAGGGCGCCCGCTTCTACTTCACGCTGGGCTGAGCCCGTTCAAGGCTGCCCGGGACGGGCCAGCAACTCCACCGCATCCACCAGCGCCGCGGCTTGCGCGGCCAGGCTGCGGCCGTCCGTCTGGGCCAGACGGGTCAGGCGCTGCAGCGCCTCGGTGCGCGGCAGCGAATAGCGGTGCATCAGCACGCCCACCGCCAGCGGCACCGGGTCGTTGAGCGGGTCGACCGGTCGGCCCAGCGACGCCGCCGTGCTGGGGACGACCGGCACCACCGGCGGCCGCGCCACCGGGCTGGCCGCCTCGCGGGCGCGCCGGCTGCGGACTGCGGCGACGGCTGCTTCGACGGTCGGCACGATCTGCGCGATGTCCAGCGGCTTGACCAGGTAGGCCACGGCCCCGAGTTCCTTGACCCGGGCCACGGTGGCCGCGTCCGCAAAGGCCGACAAGAACATGAAGGGCATGCCCAGCGACTCGCGCAGGTAGTCGGCCACGTCGAAGCCGCTTTTGCCTTCCATCCGGATGTCCAGCAGGGCCAGATCCGGACGGTGCTGGCGGGCCAGCAGGATGGCGTCGTCGCCGTTGTCGGCGTCGATCACGTCGAAACCGGCCTGCACCAGCCCGTGCGTCACCGTGGCCAGCACCAACCGGTCGTCGTCAACGACCAGGATCTTGCCCTTGGACTCGGTGGAAGGATCGGGTACAGCCATGGGGTGATTGTCTCCGAACTGCTCACAGCGGTGTGAGCAGGGCCACCGCCGGCGGCGCCAGACGCAGCCGGGCCACCACGTTCGGCCCATCCTGCGCCAGCGAAATGACCGCGCCCTTGCGCGGCAGCAGGGCCCGCACCAGCCCCAGCCCGGAGATGCCGGCCGGCACCTGGGTCAGCTCGAAACCAGGGGCCAGCGCGCCCGGATTGGCCACGCACAGCGCCACGGCCCCGGCCTCGCAGACCATACGGCAGGCGATCACGCCCCCCGCGCTGTGCTTGATCGCATTGGTCAGCAGCTCGTTGACGGTCAGCGCCACCGGGATGGAGTCGGCCTCGGTCAGCGCAAAGCGCTGCGGGTCCGGCCCCTCCACCTCCATCGTGATCGGGCGGCCGAACATGCGCTGCACGGACTGGGCGATCGCCTCCATCACCGCCTTGACCCGCAGCGGCCCGGTCATGCCCACCTGCAGGCCATGCACCTGGGCAATGGCATGCACATGGCCGACCGCCTCGGCGATCGCAGCGCTGGCCTCCGGATGGCGCTGGGCGTTCTGCTGCAGCAGGCCGGCCACGCCCTGCAGGTTGTTCTTGATGCGGTGGTGCACTTCCTTGACCAGCATCTCGCGCTGGGCAATGGCCGCAGCCAGGCGGGCGTCTTCGGCCGCCCGCTGTTCGGTGACGTCGCTGGCCACCAGCAGCAGCTGGGTGCCGCCCGCCTCGCCGGCCTCGGCCACCGAGACGATGCGCATGTCCCAGACCTCGGCCGGCTGACCCGTGTCCGGGTCCTCCGCGCGGTGCAGCTCACGCCGCACCGTCTCGTGGGAGCCCACCGCCAGGTGCAGGTCGGCCGACAGCGAGGCCGCCTCGATGCCCGGCAGCCACAGCGCCGGCTGGCGGCCCAGGATGGCCTCGGCCGGCCGCCGCGCGAAGGCGCACAGGGTCTGGTTGACCTGCAGCACCTGCTGGTTGGCCGCGTCGAACAGGGCGATGGCCAGCGGCGCCGTCTCGATGATGCGCTGCAAGCCGGCGCGCGCCTGGGCGATGCGGTTCTCGGCCTCGCGCCGGCGCTCGATGTCCAGCAGCGCGAAGGTCAGCTGACCAGCGTCCCCGTCCGCCCCGTTCTCGCGCCCGGTGACGACCACATTGCCGACCACCCAGAAGGTCCGGCCATCGCGCGCGGTCAGACGGCATTCAAAGGTCTCGGCCTGGCCCTCTTCCAAGGTGGACAGCCAGTCGGTGCGGCGCAGCGGATGGTCGGGTTCGGACGAGGCCACCACGCTGACGGGCAGGCCGATGAAATCGGCCAGCTCCCCACCGAACATGCGCCGCGCCGAGCGGTTCATCCATTCGATGCCCTGCTCGCCCACGGTGACGATGCCCACCAGCACCGAGTCGAGGATGGCCCGGGTGCGGTCGGCCTGGGCCAGCAGGGTTTCGCGCACGCGCCGGCGTTCGTCCACGTTGACGAAGGAGGTGATGCTGCCGGCGGCCGGGTCGGCCAGGTCCACCATGCGCTGGTGCACCTGCACCCACAGACCGCTGCCATCGCGGCGCCGCAGCCGGCGCTCGCCATGGGTGCGGCCCTGCAGCGCCAGCTCGCGCCGCTCCTGGGCGGTGTACTGCAGGTAGACCGAATCGTCCTCGTAGAGCTCGGACAGCGCCAGACCGCGCAGCTGTTCCACGGCATAGCCGGTGAGCTCGGCCATGGCCTGATTGGCCCGCTCGATGCGGCCCTCGCGCTGGTAGACGATGCCCACGTCGGAGAGGTTGAACATCAGCTCGCGCTCGCGCTCCAGCTCTTCGAGCTCGGCCTGCTGGCGGCGCAGGCGTGACAGGTCGGTCACCACGGCCACCACCTCGTCGGTGCCGGCCGCGCCGGCCCGCCGCAGGGCCAGCGAGCGCCAGCGCTGGTCATCCTCACCGCCGGGCTGGAATTCGGTCTCGAAGGACCCGTGCTGGGCCAGCAGTTGCAAGGCCTGCGGTGCGGCCGTGGCATCCAGGCCGGCGCGCAGCAGCACCTGCTCCAGCGACAGGCCGGTGGCACTCCCGGCCACCAGACCCAGCAAGGCCTCGAAGCGGCCATTGCAGCGCACCAGCGCCCCGCGCCGCAGGTAGGCGATGCCGGCCGGACTCACCTCCAGGATGGTGCCCAGCTCGTGCAGCAGCTGCTCGTTGTGGCGGCGCGCGTTCTCTTCCTCGGTCACGTCCAGCGTGACGACGGTGAGGGCCGAACGGCCGCCAGACAGCTCGGCCGGCTCCACCCGGGTCATCAGCCAGCGCAGACCGGTGTCGCGGTGCTGCACCGCGTAGCGCACCTCCGTGCGCTGGCGTTGCCGCAGGGCCTGCTGCAGGCGTTCGTAGTCGGACAGCGAGCCGGGGGCAACGACATCCCGCCCCACCGACAGCAAGGCCTGCCCCTGGGAGGGTTTGGGCCCCTGCGACACAGCGGCCGGCGATTCGACCGGCGGTGGCGGTGCGGCGGTGACCCAGCCGCGGGCCGCGTCATGGGTGGCCACGCCCAGGCCGGCAGTGCCCATCAGGGCGCTGATTTCGATGTGGGCCAGCTCGCGGGCGTCTTCCAACGCCAGGTCCTCGAACTGCACCAGCCAGCGGCCGGCGCCCCCGGTCACCCCGCGCGAGGTGACCCGCCAATGCCGCAAGGGGGCGCCCTCCTCGGCCACCCAGGCTTCGCGCCGGCGGGATTCACCGCGGGCCGGCATCTGCGCCGGCCAGCCCACCAGCTCGGCCAGCGCCGGCGGCAAGGCGGCCAGCGACTCCAGGCGCCCGCCCAGCGCCGCCCGCAACGGCTCGTTCGACGCCTGCACCCGCCCCTGGGGATCGCACAGCAACAGCGGCAGCGGGCTGATGGCCAGGCAATCCGCCAACATGGAGGGAACGGCCGGCCCGATTTCGGTGTGGGCCTCTCCCGGTAGCCGCAGGGTGGAGGGCAGCTTGGTTTTGATCGACATGACAGCGCAGTCCGACGGTGGGTCGAGTGTAGCGGCCACCCCGCCGCCCACCGCGGTGACTGCGTGCCCCGGCGCTCAGTCGGTCTGCAGCTGCCGGGCGGCCGTGAGCGACTTGAGCGCCGCGCGGTTGACCTCGCCCGGCGCCAGCAGCATCGCCCCGGCGGCCTCGGCAATGTCCAGCGGCAGCTCGGATTCCACCGCCCGGGCCACGGCCAGCGGCAGGCTGTAGGGCCCTTCGTCCTGCGCCAGGGTCTGGGCCACGCCATCGCCCACCGGCAAGCTGCCCAGCAGCCGGTCGAAGGGCTGCCCCAGCATGCGGTCCAACAGCGAGAACACGCCGCAGATGAAGGCTTCGCCGGCGGCGCT
>JAYSCA010000097.1:0-7684 GCA_041915165.1 Ideonella sp. | reverse complement strand
GGGTGGGCCTGCACGAATTCCTCGGCCGCCACCACCATGGCGGCCACCGAGGTCTTCATGTCAGCGGCACCGCGGCCAAAGAGCTTGCCTTCGCGGTAGCTGGGCACGAAGGGGTCGCTGCCCCAGGGCGCCAGCGGGCCGGGCGGCACCACGTCGGTGTGGCCGGCGAACACCACGGTCGGGCCGGGGCGCGGGCCGGTGTGCACCGCCCACAGGTTCTGGACGCGGAAGTCCTCGGGGCCGAAGGGCAGGTGCTCGCAGGCGAAGCCCAGCGGCGCGAGGCGCTGGGCGATCAGGTCCTGGCAGCCTTGGTCGGCCGGGGTGACGGAAGGGCGGGCGATCAGGTCTTCGACCAGGCGCAGGGTATCGGACATCAGGGGAACAGCAGGACAGGGTCAGCGCGTGCGCGCACTGACCGAAGGATCGCCGCGAGGGCTGTCGGGCACCACGTCGAGCGTGATTTCGGTGAAGGAGGGGGCGTCCGGCTCCGGCGGTGGCGGCGGGGCCACGCGCGAGACCGGGGCCTGTTCGTTCTGCAGGCGCCAGAGCAGGTTGGTGGGTGAATCGGCCTGGGACAGCGCCTCGTCGCGCGAAACGGTGCCTTCCTTGATCAGCCGCGCCAGGTCCTGCTCGAAGGTCTGCGAGCCGGCGGCCAGCGAGCGCTCCATGGCTTCCTTGACACCGGCGAAGTCGCCCTTCTCGATCATCTCGGAGACGAGCTTGGAGTTCTGCATCACCTCCACCGCCGGGATGCGGCCGCCCTTCATCGAGCGCAGCAGGCGCTGCGAGACGATGGCCTTGAGCGCGGCCGACAGGTCGGCCAGCAGCGCGGGGCGGGCCTCGGGCGTGTAGAAGGACAGGATCCGGCCCAGCGCGTGGTAGCTGTTGTTGGCGTGCAGCGTGGCCATCACCAGGTGACCCGACAGCGCATAGGAGATCGTCTGCGTCATCGTCTCCCGGTCGCGGATCTCGCCGATCATGATGCAGTCGGGCGCCTGGCGCAGCGCGTTCTTCAGCGCGATGTGCATGCTGGCGGTGTCACGCCCCACCTCACGCTGGTTGACGATCGAGCGCTTGTTGTTGAACAGGAACTCGATCGGGTCTTCGATCGTGAGGATGTGGCCCGAGACGTTCTGGTTGCGCCACTCCAGCATGGCGGCCATGGTGGTGCTCTTGCCGGTGCCGGTGGCGCCCACCATCAGGATCAGGCCGCGCTTTTCCAGGGCCAGCGGGGCCAGCACGTCCGGCAGGTTCAGCGTGTCCATCGACGGGATCTTCACCGGCACGCAACGCACCACCGCGGCGATGCTGTTGCGTTGCTTGAAGCCCGAGAGACGGAAGCTGCCGACCTTGGGGATGCCGATGCCGATGTTGAGCTCGCCGGTCTGGTCCAGCTCTTCCAACTGCTGCGGCGTCAGCACCTCGGCCAGCAGCGTGCGCGGCATGGCCGGGGGCAGCACGTGGTCGGTGATGGGCACCAGTTGCCCGTTGATCTTCAGCAGCGCCGGGGCGTTGGCCGACAGATAGAGGTCGGACGCCCCTTTTTCTGCCATCAGCTGCAGCACACGTTGCATGTTCATCGGCAGGTTCTCCCTCGCATGGAAGCCGACAGGATAGGCGCAATCAACGGGCGGGGCGAGCGCGCCGTGTCAGCCGCGCAGCAGGTCGTTGATGCTGGTCTTGGAGCGGGTCTGGGCGTCCACGCGCTTGACGATGATGGCGGCGTACATGCTGTAGGCCTGGCCGGAGGCCGTCGTCTTGGGCAGGTTGCCGCTGACCACCACCGAGCCGCTGGGCACGCGGCCGTAGCTGATCTCGCCGGTTTCGCGGTTGAACAGCGGGGTGCTCTGGCCGATGTACACGCCCATGCCGATCACCGAGTTCTCTTCGACGATCACGCCTTCGACCACTTCCGAGCGGGCGCCGATGAAGCAGTTGTCTTCGATGATGGTCGGGTTGGCCTGCAGGGGTTCCAGCACGCCGCCCAGGCCCACGCCGCCCGAGAGGTGCACGTTCTTGCCGACCTGGGCGCAGGAACCCACGGTGGCCCAGGTGTCGACCATCGTGCCCGAATCGACGTAGGCGCCGATGTTCACGTAGGAGGGCATCAGCACCGCGCCCTTGGCAATGAAGCTGCCGCGGCGGGCCACGGCCGGCGGCACCACGCGGACGCCGGTGGCGGCCAGGGTGGCGTCGTCCATGCCACCGAACTTGGTGTCGACCTTGTCGAAGAAGGCCAGCTCACCGGCGCGCATCACGCGGTTGTCGTGCAGGCGGAAGGACAGCAGCACCGCCTTCTTGACCCACTGGTTGACCTGCCACTGGCCCACGCCTTGGCGCTCGGCCACGCGCAGGCGGCCGCTGTCGAGTTCGGCGATGACATGGGCGACCGCGTCGCGCACTTCGGCCGGGGCTTGGGTGGCGCTCAGTTCGGCGCGTTGTTCCCAGGCGTTCTCGATGGTGGTTTGGAGTTGTTGCGTCATGTCAGGGCAGGGGAGTCAGAGAAGGGTTCGGGTGTAGGCCACGATGCGTTCGGCGGCCTCGACGCATTCGTCGAGCTCGGCCACCAGGGCCATGCGGATGCGGCCGGCGCCGGGGTTCACGCCATGGGCTTCGCGGGCCAGCAGGCTGCCGGGCAGCACCGCCACATTGTATTGAGCGAGCAAGCCCAGGCTGTAGGCAATGTCGTCCCCGCCGGGCACGGCCGCCCAGAGGTAGAAGCCGGCGTCGGGCAGCTTCACGTCCAGCACCTCGGCCAGCATGGGGGTGACGCGCTCGAACTTCTGGCGGTAGAGCGCCCGGTTGGCTTCCACATGCGCCTCGTCGTTCCAGGCGGTGATGCTGGCCTGCTGGATCGTCTTGCTCATCGCGCTGCCGTGGTAGGTGCGGTAGAGCAGGAAGGCCTTGAGGATGCGGGCATCCCCGGCGACGAAGCCCGAGCGCATGCCCGGCACGTTGGAGCGCTTGGACAGGCTGGAGAGCATCACCAGGTTGCGGAAATCGTCGCGCCCCAGGGCCTTGGCGGCCTGCAGCGCCCCCAGCGGGGCTTCAGAACGGAAATAGATCTCCGAATAGCACTCATCGCTGGCGATCACGAACCCATGCCGATCACTCAGTTCGAACAGGCGCTGCCACTCGTCCAGCGGCATCACCGCGCCGGTGGGGTTGCCGGGCGAGCAGGCGTAGACCAGCCGGGTGCGGGCCCAGGTGGCCTCGTCGATCTGCGACCAGTCGCAGGCGAAGTTGCGCGCCGGGTCGCTGTTGGCGAAGGCGGTGTTGGCGCCGCCCAGCAGGGCCGCGCCTTCGTAGATTTGATAGAACGGGTTGGGGCAGACGACGATCGCGTCGCGCTCGGCCGGGTCCAGCACCGTCTGGGCCAGCGAGAACAGCGCCTCGCGCGAACCATTGACCGGCAGCACCTGGGTGGCGGCGTTCAGCGTCACGTCGTAGCGGCGCTGCACCCAGCCGGCGATGGCCTCGCGCAGCGCGGGTTCGCCGGCCGTGGCAGGGTAGCTGGACAGCCCGCCCAAATGGGCGCACAAAGCCTCTTCCACCAGGGCCGGGGCCGGGTGCTTGGGCTCGCCAATGCCCAGGCTGATCGGGCGCAGGGCCGGGTTGGGGGTGATGTCGCGCGTCAGGGCGCGCAGGCGTTCGAAGGGGTAGGCGTGCAGCCGGCCAAGCAGCGGATTCATGGGAGCGGATTATCGGCGAGCGCGGTCGCTGTCTCCGCTTTGAAACGCGACGGCAAGTCCTGCAACAAATCCTGTAGCATGGTTCGGCGATGCCAGGAGGCAATGCACCGTGCCCCGCGAGGCATGGGCCATGGGTTGGGACCGGGCGTGGCCCGGTGGTGGTTTTGACAGCAGAACAACGGATGTCCAGGCCAGGAGTGGCGCGATGAAGCGGCGCAGCATGTTGCATGCAGCCGCCTGCGTGCCATGGGCGGGTCTGCTGGCGGGCTGCCAGCGGGCGACCGACGCGCCAGAGGCCGAAACCCTGCGTCTGGCCATCGACCTCTGGCCCGGCTACCTGCCGGGGGTGCTGGCCGACGAACTGGGCTGGCTGTCGCCGGCCGGCATCCAGCTCAAGGTGTTCTACCCCGGGGACACCGACAAGATGCTGTCCGACTTCGTGGCCGGCCGCTACGACGTCATGGGCGCCTCGCTGGGCGACATCTTCACGATCAGCCGGGGCCACCTGGCGGTCAAGGTGATCACCATCACCGATGAATCGGCCGGTGGCGACATGGTGCTGGCCCGGCCGGGCCTGAAGCTGCGGCCCGACGGCCACTACACCATCGCCACCAACCTGGGCGGCTTTGGTGAGCTGTTCCTGCAGGAGTTCATCCACCAGCGCCAGCTGGACTCGGCACGTTGGTCCTGGGTGAACGCGGACGGGGCCGAGGTGCAGCAGCTGCTGGCCAGCGGCAAACTCGACATCGGCCACACCTGGGATCCCTACGCCTCCCGCGCCGTCGCTGCCGGCGCGCAGAAGCTCTTCAGCAGCCTGGACACCCCCGGGCTGGTGGCGGACGTGCTGGTGGCCACCAATGCCACCATCCAGCGCCGCGAGCGGCTGCTGAAGCGGTTTCTCAAGTTCTGGTTCGAGGCGGTGGATTGGTGGCTGGCCCATCCGGAGGAGGCGCGCAAGCTGATCTCCCGCCGGGTGCGCATCGAGCCGGACCGCATTTCGCTGCGCGGCCTGCAGTTGCTGGACCTGGCGCATGACCGGCGGCTGATGATCGGCACCCAGGGCCATGGGCCGGGCGTGGCCGGCGTGGTGCAGCGCTACAGCGACTTCTTCGTCGAGAAGGGCTCGGCTGTGCGGCCGCTGATCGCGTCCGATCTGCTGGAACCGGGGCTGCTGCCATGAGGACCCGGCTGTTCGCTGCCGCGATGCTGTTCGGCGTGGCCGTGCTGCCCCTGGGGCTGGTGTCCGGCCTGCAGGTGCGCAAGGATGTGGCGCAGATCCACGCTGCGCAGGATCAGGTGCTCAGCGGGCTGAGCCAGGAGGCGGCCCGCGGGCTGAGCCAGCGCTTCTTCAGCCTGGAGGACAACATCCGGGCCGATGCGTCCATCCCGGGGCTGGCCGAGGCCGTGATGAAGCCGGCCCAGGCCGATCCGCTGTGGCTCAACCGGGTGGTCAACATGGTCCGCCTGCGTGAACCGGCCAACACCAGTTCGGTGGGCATCCTGGATGGTGCCGGCATCGACATCGCCGACACCCAGGCGCAGCGCGTCGGACGCCAGGAGGCCTCGGAGGCCTATTACCGCCAGGGCGCCTCCCGCCTGTACCCCTCGGTGCTGGGGCCGATGCATTCGCCCGAGGATGGGCGCCGGGTGCTGTTCGTGCTGGGGCCGATCCGGCACGAGGCGCAGGTGGTGGGCCTGCTGCGGGTGCGGCTGGAGGAGGGCCTGCTGGGCCAGGTGCTGATGGAGGCGCTGGCCGATCAGCCGGCCATGCAGGGCATGGTCTTCGACGCGAACGGCGCGGTCCGGGCCTGGACCGACCCCGAGTTCCAGAGCACCGACGAATCGCTGCCCATCGAGCTGACCCGCACCCAGGCTTCGCACGTGGACCTGACCTGGCGCGGCACCCGGCTGCGCGGGTCCATCCAGGCCGTGCCGGGCACCGAGTTGCGCGTGCTGGCCTATGAGCCGCGCAACCGCTACGACCTGCCTGCCCAGTCCCGCCTGCGGGACTGGGGCCTGTTCATGGGCGCGCTGACGTTGCTCGCCCTGGGCGCGGCCTGGACCCTGGCCGAGCGCATGGCGCGCCCGGTGGACGACCTGAGCCGCACGGCCGAGGCGGTGGCCGGCGGCGACCTGACGCGCCACATGCCCGTCCAGGGTACCGACGAGTTGCAGCGCCTGAGCCGGGCCTTCAACCTGATGCGCGAGCACCTGGTGGCCAACCTGCGCTCGCTGTCGGACGAGCTGGCGCAGCGGCGGCAGGTGGAATCGGCGCTGCGGGGCAGCGAAGCGCAGCTGCAGACCCTGAACCAGCGGCTGGAGCAGGAGGTGCGCGAACGCACCGCCGAGCTGGCCCGCGCCAAGGAAGTGGCCGAGACCAGCAGCCGGGCCAAGAGCGCCTTCCTGGCCAACATGAGCCACGAGATCCGCACGCCGATGAACGCCATCATCGGCCTGACCGGCCTGATGCGCGAGGCCACCCAGGACCCGACCCAGTTGGACCGGCTGTCCAAGGTGAGCGCCGCGGCGCGCCACCTGATGAGCCTGATCAACGACGTGCTGGACCTCTCGCGCATCGAGGCGGGCAAGCTTTCGCTGGAGACCGTGACCTTCTCGCCCAGCGACCTGATGCACCGGTCGATCGTGATGGTGGAACAGGCCGCCCGCGACAAGGGCCTGCACCTGCGCGCCGACGTCGACCCGATGCTGCCCACCTTCCTGCGCGGCGATGAGCGCCGGGTGGGGCAGATCCTGCTCAACTTCCTGGGCAATGCAATCAAGTTCACCGGCACCGGCGAGGTCGGCCTGCGGGTGCAACTGCTGCGCCGCGAGGGCCAGCAGGTCTGGCTGCGCTTCGAGGTCTGGGACACCGGCATCGGCCTGTCGCCCGAGCAGCAGGCCCGGGTGTTCGACGCCTTTGAGCAGGCCGACGTCTCCACCACCCGGCGCTTCGGCGGTACCGGGTTGGGTCTGACCATCAGCCGCGAGCTCTGCCACCTGATGGGCGGGCAGATTGGCGTGGCCAGCCAGCTGGGCGAGGGCAGCCGTTTCTGGGTGGTGGTGCCGCTGCAGGTGCCGCAGGAGCTGGCCCCGATCGACGCCCTGCCGACGCCGGGCCAGGGCCCGACGCGCTGGGAGGGCCGGCGGGTGCTGGTGGTCGACGACAACCCGGTCAACCTGGAGGTGACGCAGGCCATGCTGATGCGCCACGGTCTGGTGGTCGATTGCGCCAGCGATGGCGTGCTGGCCGTCTCGCGGGCGCAGAGCCAAGCCTACGACCTGATCCTGATGGACATGCACATGCCGCTGATGGACGGGCTGGAGGCCACGCGGCGCATCCGGGCGCTGCCGTTGCACGCCCGCACGCCCATCCTGGCGATGACCGCCAATGTCTACGAGGAAGACCGCGAACGCTGCCGCGCCGCGGGCATGAACGCCCACCTGGCCAAGCCGATCGACGTGGACGCCTTGCAGGCCGCGCTGGCCCGCTGGCTGGCGCCCGCGCCCACCCCGGCGCCGCAGGCGCCGGCCTGAACCGGCTCAGAGTCGGCCGACGCAGCCCGGCGCGCCGCAGCGGCAGCTCAGCCGGCCTTCGTGGTGGGTTTCGCCGTAATCGACGGTGATCTCTTCACCGATGGCGATGTCGCGCAGCGCGTAGAACTCGATGCGGCCCTCGTCGATGCTCAGCCGCGCATTGGGCTGGCAGCTGTGGTTGGTGAAGCGCATCGGGTCGGTGGAGTGGGCCAGGTCCACCGCCGTCTTGTGCGAGACCTCGACGATCATGATGCGCTGCAGCGTGGCGGCGCGGCGCCGGGCCTCGGCCACGGTGATGGTCTCGCCCCGCACCTCGCCGATCTTGTGCCAGTGCGGCACCGCCTCCAGCGCGAACACGCCGAAGCCGTCGATCGGGCTGCGCCGCACCGCCACGTCGTACTTCTGGTACGGCGGGCGGATCGCCAGGCAGCCCATCAGCCGGGCCTGCGCATCGGGCG
>JAYSCA010000096.1:0-7707 GCA_041915165.1 Ideonella sp. | reverse complement strand
CCACGATGGCGTGGACAACCCCTTCAATGAGCTGGTGAGCGAGGTGCGGGCGGGCAAGAAGCCGTACAGCCTGCACCGCATCGAGTTCAAGAAGGCGCTGCAGGAAGGGCTGTATCGGCGCGTCTGCTTGAAGCTGGGCCGCGAATGGTCGGCCGAGGGTGAGGCGGCGTGGGAAGAAGAGATCCGCGCCATCTACCGTCCAGCCGATGCCGAGGAACTGGACTGCATCCCGTCCCAGTCGGGCGGTGCCTACTTCAGCCGGACCTTGGTGGAGGCTCGCATGAGCCCGGAGTATCCGGTGCTGCGCCTGACCTGCCCTGAGGGCTTCGAGCTGCGGCCGGAGGCTGAACGGGTCGGCTTTGTGGAGGATTGGCTGCTGGTGAATGTGCAGCCGCTGCTGGACAAGCTCTCGCCACTGCTGCGCAGCTACTACGGGCAGGACTTCGCGCGCTCGGGCGACTTGTCGGTGATCTGGCCGATGGTGGAAGACGCCTTCCTGCGCAAGGTGGTGCCGTTCCTCATCGAGATGCGCAACGTGCCGTTCGATCAGCAGCGCCAGGTGCTGTTCTACGTGGTGGACCACCTGCCGAACTTCATGGCCGGGGCCAACGATGCCCGCGGCAACGGCCAGTGGCTGGCCGAGGTGGCGGCACAGAAGTACGGCGCCGCCTATGTCCACCGGGTAATGCTGACCCAGGACTGGTACCGGGACAACATGCCCCGCTACAAGGCGGCCTACGAGGATGGCGACTTGACCGTTCCGAAGGACGAAGGCGTGCTGTCCGACCACCGGGCGGTGCAGGTGGTCAATGGCGTGCCCAAGGTTCCAGATTCGGGCCATACCTCCGACCTGAAGGACGGCGGCAAGCGCCACGGTGACGCGGCCATTGCGGGTTGCCTGGCCTGGTTTGCGACGCTCAACGCAGCGTCACCCATTGAATATGCGAGCGATGGTCCTCGCGGCGGAAATACCGATGTGGAAGGGTTTTTGAATGGCTGAAGACAAAAAGGTCCAGCCCGATCTGGATACCGAAATTGCGACCAGGTCTAAGGACCCTTACGAAACCCACTTCATGGGGGTTTTGACGCCGAACGACCCGGTTCTTTTGGAGAAGAGCGGGCCGTTCGACTGGACGATCTACCGCGACCTCCGGCGTGATGGCAAGGTGTTTGGCGGGCTGCAGAAGCGCACCAATGCGCTGATCGGTCGGTCCTGGCAGGTGGTTCCGCTGAAGGACGATGCCGCTGGCCAAGCTGCGGCGGCGGCGCTGACCGATGTGCTGCAAGGTGTGATGTTCGACCAGCTATGCCGCGAGCTGATGGACGCTCTGCTGGTCGGATTCAGCGTGGTCGAGGTGATCTGGACCGTGCGCGACAACCTGGTGGTGCCAAAGCGCTTTGCCAAGCGGGCCCAGCGGCGCTTCCGATTCGTCGATCTGGAAGATCAGCAGCCGCCCGCGCTGCGCATGGTGACGACGCAAGACATGCTGAAGGGTGTGGAGCTGCCCGAGCGCAAGTTTCTGGTTCACCGCGTCAATCCGGACGACGACAACCCCTACGGCACCGGCCTGGGCAGCCAGCTGTACTGGCCGGTGCTGTTCAAGCGCAAGGGGGTCATCGCCTGGAACAAGCTCAACGATCGCTTCGGTGCGCCGACGCCCTGGGGCAAGTACCCGAAGGGTGCCACGCAGAAGGAGAAGGACACGCTGTTTGCTGCGCTCAAGGCGATCAGCAATGACGGTGTCGTGATGACACCCGAAGGAATGGCCATCGACCTTCTGGAGAGCAAGCTGAGCGGTTCCGTCAGCTCGCAGGAATCCCTGTGCAACTATATGGACGACTGGATTGCCGAGGTGATCCTGGGACAAGAGCCCAAGTCCAGCGGCGGCGGTGCGCTGGCAGCAGCCTCGGCCGAGCGGGAGTCTGTCCGGCTCGACCTGGTGCAGGCCGATTCCGACCTGCTGAGCGACACGCTCAACACCACGCTGATTCGCTGGATGTGTGAGTTCAACGGCTGGCCCCCGTTGGCGCTGCATCGGCAGATCAAGGCAGCCGAGGATCTGCAAGCTGCCAGCGAGACTGACAAGAATGTCTCCGAGATGGGCTTCCGTCCCACCCTGGAGCGCGTGGTGGAGCGCTATGGCAGCGGCTGGGAGGTTGATCCGTCGAGGACTCAGCCCACGCCGCCTTCCGGCAGTCGGTCGCCGGCATTCTCCGAGGGGACTCCCGCGCCTGACCAGGTCGCTCTGGATGCCGCTGTGCAGGCGCTCGACCCGCAGAAGTTGGCCGAGGCGGCCCAGCAGATCCTGCAGCCGCTGCTGGATGCGGTGGAGGCCGCCAATTCCTTCGAGGACGCGCTGGCCCGCATTGAGCAGGCGTTCCCGCATGTGCCGGTGGACAAGCTGCAGGGCATGCTGGCTGATGCCATGTTCAGCGCGAGCATGTCGGGCCGGGTGAACGGGGAGCGCAGCTGATGCCTTCCCTGGTCGCTGCGCTGGATCTTCCGCCCGCCGAGGCGGTTGCCTTCTTCAAGGCCAAGGGCGAGGCTGTCACCTGGGATTGGCACGAGCTGCGACGCGAGCAGCATGGGCCGGTGTTCACCGTGGCCAAGGCCACATCGCTCGACGTGCTGCGCGCCATCCGAGTTCAGATGAGCAAGGCCCAGGGTGACGGTCAGACCTTCGAGTCGTTCAAGCGCAACCTGAAACCCCAGCTGCAGGCGATGGGCTGGTGGGGCAAGCAGGAGGTGCTGGACGCGAACACGGGCGAGCTGACCGCTGCCCAGCTGGGCAGCGATCGGCGCCTGCGCACCATCTTTCAGACGAATGTGCAGACGTCCTACATGGCCGGGCGCTTCCAGCGTCTGGTGGGCAATGTCGGCAACCGTCCGTTCTGGATGTACGTGGCGGTCATGGACGGTCGCACGCGGCCGGCGCACGCTGCGCTCAATGGCAAGGTGTTCCGCTGGGACGATCCGATCTGGAAGGTGATCTTTCCGCCCAATGGGTGGGGGTGCCGGTGCCGGGTGCGTGCCCTGACGGCGGCCGAGGTGGGCCAGATGGGTCTCAGCGTCGAGAACGGCGCCGAGCGGATCGTCTCGAAGGAAGTGCAGCTCAGCAAGGATGGTCCAACCGTGACGGTGCAGGGCATTTCCGGCGTGGGCTCGCGCGGCACGGAGACGTTCTGGCCAGATCCAGGCTGGGACTACAACCCAGGTCTGCAGGTCGACCAGGATCAGGCGATCAGCGCGGTGCTGGCCGACAAGGTGGTGCAGGTGCCGGCCCCGATCGGTGCCGAGGCTGCCCAAGCCATCCTGGCCGACGACAGCGCGGCGCAGCTGCTCGACCGCGCCTGGCAGGGCTGGGTGGATGAAGTCACGTCCGATCCGGCAGTGCGTGGTCGCACCCAGGTGCTGGGCTACCTCCGCAAAAGCGACGCCGTCGCCGCATTTGCCAAGGTTCCCGACATGAGCGCGGCCATCTCTGTGGCCGATGCGATGGTGCTTTCGGCGACCAAGGCCGCGGGCAGCACCGTCACCCGGCAGACGCTCGATGGCCTGTCCTCGGCCATGCGGTCGCCTGTTGCAGTGCTGTGGGACAAGGCCCGGTCCGCGATGGTCTACGTCACGGCGGCCGAGGCCGGCCGCCTGACGCTGATCACGCTGGGTTCCCGGCCCGCGCGTATCGCGGCCGAGGCGCTGGTGCAGTCCATCGCCAGCATGAGCCAGGCCGAGCTGCAGGCGGCGGTTGGAGCCGGGCTGTTCGAGGTGATGGAAGGGGCCGTGTGATGCTGCAGGTCAGCCTGGAATCAGCAGCGGCCACCGAGCAGCTCCGGCGCATTGAGGCCGGTATCTCCGACCTCACGCCGCTCTACCGCGTACTGGCGGGGACGCTGGAGGCGGAGACCGAAGCCAACTTCGCAGCCCAGGGTCGGCCGGGCTGGAAGCCGCTCAGCGAAGCCACCAAGGCGGCGCGCCTGAAGCGCAACCGCGGCAGCAGCGTGCTCATGATCCTGCAGGACCGAGGCATCCTGGCGGCCTCGGTGTCGTCGGCCTATGGCGCCGACTTCGCCCAGGTCGGTGCTGGCGGTGCGGCAAAGGACTATGCGGCAATCCAGCAGTTCGGCGGCACCATCGAGCGGCCCCCGTACTCGGTCAAGACCCGGCTCCGCACCGATCGCCAAGGCAACCTGCTGCGCCAAGGCGACCAGGGCACAGCCAAGAACCGCGCGGTGTTCGCCAAGGACAGCCACAAGCAGGTGCGGGAGACCTGGCATGAGGTCCCGGGCTTCAGCGTCACCATCGCGGCGCGCCCTTATTTGCCCTTTGCCGGCTCGGCCGAGGCGCCGGTGCTGCAGCCCGAGGCCGAGCGGTCGGTTCTAGCGGCCGTCACGACCTACGTCGACCAGCTGATCGGCTGAACGTTGGGGCGGTGGCCCGTTTTCGCGGGCTGCAACTGAATTGCACAGGGCTGTCCGACAATGGCCCGAAAAATTCCGGCCAATCCCGGATTTATCTCAGCCACCCCCCTGTGGTTATCTCAGTTCCCTTCATGCGGTGTGTCCTAGCCCGCCTGGCGGGCACGGTAGAGCATGTCCAGCGTGATGTGGCGCACCTCCAGCTTGCTTTGCTCGATGTGGGCGCGCAGCAGGCGCTGGGCTTCGCCGCTGCGGCGCCGGGTGATGGCCCGCAGGATGGCGGCGTGTTCGTCGTAGGTGGCCGTGACCCGGTCGGGCTTGGTGAAGTCCAGCCGGCGGATGATGCGGATGCGGTCGGTGATCTCGCCGTGCACGCGCATCATCTCGCGGTTGCCACTGGCTTCGACCAGGGTGCGGTGGAAGGTTTCGTCCAGGTCGCGCACGCCGGCTGGGTCGCGGAGCCGCCGTTCGGGGACCACCATCCAGAGGGCGGCCAGGGCGTCCAGCGCGGGCCGCGGTTCGGCCTCGCACAGGTGGGCCGCCGCATGGCATTCCAGCAGGATGCGCAGATCGTAGAGCTCGTCGAACTGGTCGAAATCCAGCGGTGAGACCTGCCAGCCCAGCTTGGGAAAGACCTGCAGGAAGCCTTCCCGCTGCAGACGCTGCAGCGCCTGGCGCAGCGGGGTGCGGCTGACCGCCACATGCTCGGCCAGTTCGTTTTCGCTGAAACGGTCTCCCGGCATCAGGCTGAAGTCGAAGATGAGGCCCTTGATGCGGTCATAGGCCTGGTCGGCCAGGGTCGGAGCCGCTTCGGGCGCGGCACTGGCCGCGGGGCCCAGGTTGGCGGCGGGGGCGAACGGCAGGCGCGGCTTCATCGGAAAAACATCATACGTGGCAGGGGAAGCGCCTCAGGCCGGGCTCCAGGGAATCATGCTGACGTGGGCACTGACGATGCGCCAGCCCTCGGCCAGCCGCACCCAGGTCTGGGTCTGGAAGCCGCGCAGCGCGGTGTCGGTGCGCACGAACTCCACCTGGGCCACCGCGTGGTCCGGCCCGAAGGCATGCAGACGCAGGTTTTCCAGCCGGCGGGTGAAGGTGGGGGCGGGCGTCGCCTCGCGGTAGGCCACCAGGTCGTCGTGACCCCATTGCCGGTCGGCAATGCCATAGCGCGTGGTGCGGGGGTCCTGCCAGAAGAAGCTGTTGAGCGCCTCGAGGTCGTTGGTCATCAGGGCGTGCTCGTAGGCATGGAAGCGTTCTTCCACCTCGCGCAGCACCTCGGGCAGGTCGATTTGGTCCGTTGAGAGGGTCATGGTGTTGGCAGTATGGACGCTCAGCGCTGGCTGGCCAGATAGGCCCGCCAGCCGCCGTGCGTGCTGATGTCGGGCGCGTCTTGCAGCGCGGCCCCTTCGCAGATGAAGCCCTTGACCCAGCCGCCATCGCGCAGCTCCACCGAGCCCAGGCCCAGCGGCGCCGGGATCAGGGCCAGGAAGGAACCCACCTGGTCGAGGGGCATCTCGTAGACCTCCACCTCGATGGCGTGGCCGGTCTGCCCGGCCGGCACCCGGGCCAGGCCGGGCTTGGGGGCACCGTGCCCGGCAGGGCGTGCAGCCGGTAGGCCGGCGCGGTGGTGGTGCGGGCCAGCAGGCGGCAGCCGCGCTGGGTGAGTTGGGGGTGCAGCGGCAGCCCCTCCAGATGGGCGCCCACCACCGCCAGGGCCAGGGTGGGCGCGGCCGCGGGCAGGCGCCGCGTCGAGGCGTCCGCCACCTGGGCCGGTCGGACATGCGCGCCCAGGAAGGCACCGGGTTCGGCCAGGCGGGCCTGCTCCCAGCGCTGGCCCCATTCGGCCAGGGCGGCGTCGGCGCCGCCCTGGCCAATGAAGGTGACGCCGAACGGCAGGCCCGTGGCGGTGATGCTGCTGGGCAGGGCCAGCGCCGACCAACCCAGCAGGTTGACGAAATTGGTGTAGAGCCCCAGCGCGCTGTTGCGGGCGATGGGGGCGGCGGCGACCTCGGCCCGGGTGGGATGGGTCGGCACCGTGGGCACCATCAGGGCGTCCAGGCCGTCCCACAGCCCGGCGATGTCGCGCGCCAGGGCTTCGAGCCGATACCGGGCTTCGAAGGCCTGGGTGGCGCTGTACTGGCGGGCCTTCAGGATCACCTCGCGGACCACCGGGTCCACCCCCTCGGGCCGGGTGTCGATCAGGTCGCGGATGGCGGCGTGCCGCTCGGCCACCCAGGGGCCGTCGTACAGCAGGCTGGCCACCTCGAACAGCGGGCTGAAGTCCACCGGCACCAGCTCGGCGCCCAGGGCCCGGGCGCGGGCCAGGGCGGCGTCCCAGGCCGCGGGGTAGGCCAGGGCGGCGTCCAGCTCGGGCAGGCTGGGAATGCCCAGGCGCGGGCGCGCCGGCAGCCAAGCGGGCTGCAGGACCGGGTGGGGCAGGGGGGAGCCGGCGTCCGGGCCGTCGATCACCGCTGCGGCTTCCGCCGCGTCGCCCAGGGTGAGGGCGAACACGCTGATCACGTCCAGGGTGCGGCAGGCGGGCACCACGCCCAGCATGCCTTCCCGGTGCGGCGTGGGCTTGAGCCCGACCAGGTGGTTGAAACCGGCCGGGACGCGGCCCGAGCCCGCCGTGTCGGTGCCCAGCGCAAAGGGCACCAGACCGCGGGCGACCACGGACGATGAGCCGGAGCTGGAGCCCCCGCTCACATAGGCGGGATCGAAGGTGTTGGGCACCTCGCCATAGGGCGAGCGCGTGCCCACCAGGCCGGTGGCGAACTGGTCCAGGTTGGTTTTGCCGAGCAGCACCGCACCGGCGGCGCGCAGCCGCGCGACGGCCGTGGCATCGGCGCTGGCCGGGTGGCTGAAGCTCGGGCAAGCCGCGGTGGTGGCCCAGCCCGCCGCGTCGATGTTGTCCTTCACCGCGAACGGGATGCCCCACAGCGGGGCCGTGGCCGGGTCCAGGGTCTCCAGGCGGGCCAGTTCCTCGGCCAGGCCGAGGGCGTCCAGTCGGCTGATCCAGGCGGGATCGCCGTCCGCGAGGCTGGCCAGCCGTTGGCCCAGCAGTTCAGCCGGGCGGGCACCAGCGGCATAGGCGGCGCGCCAATCGTTCAGGGTGGCAGGGAGCGTCATGCGTAGAGACTTTCGATCAGGGTCGCGGCCGGGGCGGTCCAGCCGACGATGGCGCCCTGGGCACGGATCATGTCCAGGGTGGCCTGTTTGAATTCAGGGAAGTAGCTGGCGGTGCCGTCTTCGACCAGCAGACAGTCGTAGCCGCGGTCGTTGGCTTCGCGC
>JAYSCA010000095.1:0-7800 GCA_041915165.1 Ideonella sp. | reverse complement strand
GCATGGGCCGCATCGTCGCGCAGCTGAAGTCCTTCGCCCGCAAGGACAGCCTGCGCCACCAGCCCGTGGCCCTGGCCGGCGCGGTGCGCAACGTGCTGCTGATGCTGGACCACCGGCTGCGCCACGATGAGGTGCGCGTGGTGCAGGACGTGCCCGAGGATCTGTCCGCCCTGGGCGATGCCAACCGGCTGGAGCAGGTACTGCTGAACCTGGCCGGCAATGCGCTGGACGCCATGGCCGGCACCGAGCAAGCCCGCCTGAGCTTCCGCGCGTACCGCGAGGGCGACCGGGTCTGGATGCAGGTGGAGGACAACGGCCCGGGCATTCCCGACGCCCAGATGGCGCATCTGTTCGAGCCCTTCTACACCACCAAGCCCGCCGGCCAGGGCCTGGGCCTGGGCCTGGTGATCTCGGCCAAGATCGTGCGGGAATTCGGCGGCACGCTGCGCGCCCGCCGCACCGCCCTGGGCATGTGTTTCGAATTTGATCTGGCCGCCGAGGCGCCCGGCCAGCCGCCGGCGCCCCGTGAGCCGGTGACCCCGCAAAAGGATGAACATGTTTGACGGCTTCCAGGTTCTCTACATCGAGGACGATCCGCCGGTGCGCTCCAGCGTGGCGCAGACGCTGGAGCTCTCCGGCCTGGCGGTGCAGGCCTTCGGCACGGCCGAGGACGCCCTGCCCCACATCACCGAAGGCGCCCAGGCCATCGTGATCACCGACGTGCGCCTGCCGCGCATGGACGGCCTGACGCTGCTGGAGAAGGTGCAGCAGATCGACGCCGGCATCCCGGTGGTGGTGGTGACCGCGCACGGCGACATCTCGATGGCGGTGCGGGCCATGCGGGCCGGTGCCTACGACTTCATCGAGAAGCCCTTCGACCCCGAGCGCTTCGTCGAGACCGCCATCCGCGCGCTGGACAAGCGGGTGATGCGCGTGGCGCTGGACGACCTGCGCGCCCAGCTGCAGCAACGCATCGGCATCGAGTCGGTGCTGCTGGGCCACTCGGCCGCGATGCAGGAGGTGCGGCGCAAGGTGCTGCGCCTGGCCGCCACCTCGGCCGACGTGATGATCCTGGGCGAGACCGGCACCGGCAAGGAGCTGGTGGCCCGCTGTCTGCACGACCAGAGCAACCGGCGCGACCGCAACTTCGTCGCCATCAACTGCGGCGGGCTGCCCGAGACGCTGTTCGAGAGCGAGCTGTTCGGCCATGAGCCGGGGGCCTTCACCTCGGCCGGCAAGCGGCGCATCGGCAAGATCGAACATGCCAACGGTGGCACCCTGCTGCTCGACGAGATCGAGTCGATGCCGATGGCCATGCAGATCAAGCTGCTGCGGGTGCTGCAGGAACGCAAGCTGGAGCGCCTGGGCAGCAACGACGAACAGTCGATCAACCTGCGGGTGGTGGCCGCCACCAAGTGCGACCTGCGCGAGCTGAGCGAGCAGCAGAAATTCCGGGCCGACCTGTACTACCGGCTGAATGTGGCGCAGGTGCAGCTGCCGCCGCTGCGCGAGCGGCGCGAGGACATTCCGCTGCTGTTCGAGTATTTCGTCGGCCAGGCCGCCGAGCGCTACGAGCTGGAAGCCCCAGAACTGAGCCCCGAGCGGCTGCGTGACCTGATGGCGCACGACTGGCCGGGCAATGTGCGGGAGATCCGCAATGCGGCCGACCGCTTCGTGCTGGAGGGCGACCTGGGTGAGCTGCTGGCCGGCGCCGGCAGCGAACCCGTCACCCTGGCCCAGCAGATGGACAAGGTGGAAAAAGCGCTGATCGAGCAGGCGCTGCGCCGCTGCCAGGGCCGCATGCAGGACGTGATGGCCCAATTGGGCACGCCCAAGAAGACGCTCTACGACAAGCTGCACCGGCACGGCATCGACCCGGGCCAGTTCCGCTGAGCGGACGGGGCGGCGTCAGCGGTAGACGGCCGGGTCCGGTGAATCGGTCGGGTGGGCCACCACCCGCTTGAGGGCCGGGCTCATCGGCAGCTGCAGGATGACACCGCGCGGCGGAATGGGCTGCAGGAACCATTTCGCATAGATGGCCTGGATCTCGCCGCTGCGATACAGGCCCACCAGCACGTCGTCCACCAGGCGCTTGAAGACCGCGTCGCCCTTGCGCAGTGCGATCGCATAGGGCTCGCTGGTCAACGGGGTCGGTGCGATCATGTAGTCGGCCGCGTCGGGGGCCTCCGCCAGCAGGCTCTGCAGCAGCACGTCGTCCATCGCGTAGGCGGCCGCGCGACGCGTGGTGACCATGCGAAAACCCTCGATGTCGTACAGACCGGCCAGGATCTTCATGTCCAGCCCGCGCCGCTGGTTCTCGGCCTGCAGGTACTGGATGCTGGTCGTGGCCAGGGTGGTGGCCACCGGGCGGCCACGCAGGTCATCCAGGCTGAGCACCGGGGCATCGCGGCGCGACAGCAGCTTGCTGCTGGCCACGAAGAAGGTGATCGAAAACGCCGCCGTGCGCTCACGCTCCACGTTGTGCGTGGTGACACCGCACTCCATGTCCACGGTGCCATTGGCCACCAGCGGCAGCCGGGTGGCCGAGCTGACGGCCATCATCCGCACCTCCAGGTCCGGCAGGGCCAGCCGCTGGCGCACCACCGCCACCACCTTGCGGCACAGGTCCACGCTGTAGCCCACCGGCTGACGGTCGGCGTCCAGGTAGGAAAACGGGGGCGAGGACAGCCGGTAGCCCAGCGTGATCAGGCCGGTGTCGTGGATCTTGCGCAGCGTGGCCGAGCCCCCGATCGCCGTGGCCTCGGCCGTGGCGGCCCACGCCGTGGGAAGCACCAGAACGGCGGCGGCGGACAGGCCTGCCAGCAGCAGGCGGCGAAAAAAGAAGGGACGGGTCATGACGGTACGGCGCCGCTGATTGTGACAAATTGCCAGGGCCTCCCCCGTGCAACAACGCACATTCACCTGGCCATTCGCGCTTTCCCTGATCAAGCCGGGCAGTTCCGCGGCCGATCTCCTGCTGATCCGGCGATTCAGGTTTTCCTGACCACCCCATCATCGGGACCGGAGACCCCTGCGCGATCTGAGAAAGCGAACCATGGCCATCTTTCAATCCCCGCTGCGAGCCGGCAACCGGCTGATGCGCCGTCTGCGCATGCCCGTCAAACTGACCCTGCTGGGGGCCATGCTGCTGATTCCCCTGCTGGTGAACGTCGTCACCGCCGGGCTGGACAACCAGGCCCGCATCGAAACCGTCCGCGCGGAACACCAGGGCATTGCCCAGATCGCACCGCTGTCGGAAGTGCTGTTCGAGCTGCAGGCGCACCGCGGCCTGGCCAACCGGGTGCTGCGCGGGGACACCGCGGCCCGGGCGCCGCTGGCCCAGAGCACCGGGCGCCTGCAGGATCGGCTGAGCGCACTGGACCAGGCCCTGGCACGGCCCGGCAGCTACTCGGTCCACACCGAATGGCAGGCCTTGCAGCCGAAGCTGAGCGCCCTGGCCACGGCCACGCCCCAGGGCGCGCCGGCTGCGGTCTTTGCCGACCACACGGCCCAGGTGGAGGCCCTGCGCCTGCTGGCCATGCAGATCGCCGAACGGTCGCAACTGCTGCTGGACCCGGAAGCCGACACCTATTTCCTGATGACGCTGGCCACCCAGCAGGCGCTGCCCTGGAGCGAGGCCCTGGGCCAGGTCCGGGGTCAGGGGGCCGGCCTGCTGGCCAGCGGCCAGGCCACGCCGATGGAGCGGGCCCAGCTGCTGAGCCGGAGCGCCACCCTGAGCGAGATGCTGCAGGACCTGCAGTTCTCAGTCGCCGCGCTGGAACGGGCCGGCGTGCCCGCCCCGGCCCAGTGGGACGAAGCACGGCAGCGTACCGAGGCGCTGGCCCGGCAGCTCACCCAACGCTTCGCTGCAGATCCTCTGCAGGGGGATGCTGACAGCTACTTCCGCGAGGCCAGCCGCGCCATCGACGCGGTGCGCAGCTTCCAGGAAGCGGCGGCCCAGGCGCTGACCCAGCGGCTGCAGGCCCGTGAACAGAGGTTGCTGTCCCTGCAACGGGTGCAGCTGGGCGCCAGCGTGGTCGGCCTGTTGTTGATGGTCTACCTCAGCCTGAGCTTCTACCGCAGCTTCATCGGCGCCCTGCGGGTGGTGCAGCGGGGCGTGAAGTCGATGGCCGGGGGCGACATGTCGCAGGCCGTGCGGGTCGAGGGCCGGGACGAGCTGGCCGACATCGGCCAGGGGGTGGAGGCCATGTCGGCCCACCTGTCGGCCATGGTGGCCGACATCCGCAGCAGCGCGGTGCGGGTGGGCTATTCCGGCCAGCAGGCCGCCACCCGGGGCAATGCGCTGGCCGAGCGCACCGAGGCCCAGGCCACCAGCCTGCGCCAGACCATGGCCACCGTGAGCCAGCTCAGCCAGGCCGTGACGACCAACGCCCAGGCCGCCCAGGAGCTGGACCACCTGACCCAGGCCCTGCGGGAACAGGCCGAAGCTGGCGGTGAGGCCATGCAGGCCACCGTGGGGGCGATGGGCTCGCTGGAGACCAGTTCCCGGCGGGTCGGCGAGATCATCGGTGTGATCGACGGCATCGCCTTCCAGACCAACATCCTGGCCCTGAACGCCGCGGTGGAGGCCGCGCGGGCCGGCGAGGCCGGCCGCGGCTTTGCGGTGGTGGCCACCGAGGTGCGCCAGCTGGCCCAGCGCAGCGCGGCAGCCGCGGCCGAGATCCGCGCGCTGATCGGTCAATCCGGCGAGGAAGTGGCCCGCTCGGTCACCCGCATCCAGTCGGTGGGCCACACGCTCGACCAGGTGGTGGGCGGCGTGCGCAACGTCTCCGACCAGCTGCGCATGATCGCCGAGGCCAGCACCCAGCAGAGCGTGGGCCTGGCCGAGGTCACCAAGACCGTCGGTGCCCTGGAGGACATCACGGTGCAGAACGCCGCGATGGTGGAGGAAGCCGCCGAGGACGCCGCCGAGCTGGTGCGGCGTGCCCAGGCGCTCAGCGAGGCGGTGGCCTCGATTCGCCTGCGTCAGGGCAGCGCCGACGAGGCCTGTGCTCTGGTGGAACGCGCCCATGCGCTGGTGACCCAGCAGGGCCTGGAGGGCGCGATCCGCACCTTCACCCAACCCGATGGCGGCTACATCGACCGCGACCTCTACATCTTCATCGTGGACCGCGAAGGCCGCTACCTGGTGCATGGCCTGAAGCCAGCGATGAACGGCCACCGCGTGCACGAGCTGCCGGGGATCGATGGCGACCGCTTCGTGCGCGAGGCCTGGGCCGCCGCCGGCAGCCATGGCCAGCACTGGGTCGAGTACGACATCGTCAACCCGGAAACCGGCCAGGTGCAACCCAAGGCCAGCTATGTGGTGGCCCTGAACGAACGCCTGCTGCTGGGCTGCGGCATCTACCGCAGCGTCCCCGGGGCCGCTGCGGCGTCCACGGTGGCCGGGCCGGCCGCCGAGCGCGCGCAGCCCGTCCCCCGTGCCTCAATGCCCGCCGCCCTGCCCGTCTGACGCCGGCAAGGGCGCCTCGCCCGCCCGCAGCCGGGCCTCGCGCTCGGCGGCGCGGCGCAAGGCCTCCGGCCGCACCAGGTAGCTGTAGATCACCGGCACCACCAGCAGCGTCAGCAGCGTGGAGGTGAGCACGCCGCCGATGATGGCCCGGCCCATCGGGGCCTGGATCTCACCGCCCTCGTTGAAGGCCAGGGCCATCGGCAGCATGCCGAAGACCATGGCCGCGGTGGTCATGATGATCGGCCGCATCCGGATCAGGCCGGCCGCCTTCACCGCCTCGGCCACGCTCTGCCCCGCCCGCACCGCCTGGTTGGCGAAGTCCACCAACAGGATGGCGTTCTTGGTCACCAAGCCCATCAGCATGATCAGGCCGATCAGCGAGAACAGGTTGATGGTCGAGTGGGTCAGCAGCAGCGCCAGCATCACCCCGATCAGCGACAACGGCAGCGAGGCCATGATGGCCAGCGGCTGCAGGAAGCTGCCGAACTGGCTGGCCAGCACGATGTAGATGAACACCACCGCCAAGCCCAGCGCGGCCACCATGTTGCCGAAGATCTCGGCCTGGTCCTTGGCCTGGCCACCCACGTCGAAGCGGTAGCCCGGCGGCAGCACGGTGGCCTTGACCAGCGTCTGCACCTCCGCGCTCACGTCGCCCACGGCCCGGCCGGAGGCATGGTCCACCCCGGCGTAGATGGCCTGGCGGCGTTCCAGGTTCTGACGCTTGATGACCAGCGGGTTCTCCACCGGCTCGACCGACACCACCCGCTCCAGCGGGATGGGGGTGCCATCCGGAGCGTAGGCCACCGGCAGCTGGCGCAGCTGGGCCACCTGTTGACGGTCCTGGCTGTTCAGGCGCAGCAGCACCTCCACCTGCTCGCCGTCCGGGGTGGTCCAGTAGCTGGCCACATCGCCGTTGACGTAGGTGCGCAGCGCGGTGGCCACCTGGGTGGTGCTCAGGCCCAGTTCGCGCACGGCGCTGGGCTTGATGCGCACCGCGTAAGCGGGCACGCCGGGCTCGACCGAACTCTGCAGGTCGGTCACGCCCTTGATCTTCTTGATCTTCTCGCTCAGGTCGTTGGTGATCTGGTTGAGCACGTTCGGGTCCGGCCCCAGGATGGCCACGTTGATCGGCCGGTCCCAGCCCAGGATGATCTGGATGCCGGGCACCGAGGCCAGTTCACTGCGCAGCGCGTCCTCGATCTCCTTCTGGCTGCGGTGACGCTGGGCCTTGGGCTTGAGCACCAGCCCGATACCGGCGGTGTTGCGGCCGTCCTCACCGCCCACGGTGGTGCTCATCGACTCCACCTCGGGAAACTTGGCGCGAATGATGGCCTCGACCTGGTGGATCTTCTGGTTGGAACGCTCCAGGCTGCTGCCCACTGGCAGCTTGACCTGCACCTGGGTGAAGCCCTGATCGGTCTGCGGAATGGTCTCGGCCCCGATCAAGGGCGCCAGCATCAGGGCCGCCACCAGCGAGAGCCCCGCCAGCCACAGCACCAGGCCCCGGGGCGTGACGGTGGCCCAGCGCAGGCGCCGCGGCGCCTCGCGGTCCACCCCGCCCTGTGCATCCAGCGGATGGGCCCAGGCCGGCACCGGCGGCAGCCACAGCCGGTAGCGGCGCGGGCTGAAGGCCCAGTCCACCAGCGCAGCGTAGGTGTCATGCAGCACGTCCATGCCCCAGTCGACGGCGGCCAGCAGGTGGCGGATCACCGGCAGGCGGCGGAAGCGGTCCCCCGGCGGGTCCGGCCAGACGGAGGACAGCATCGGGTCCAGCGTGAAGCTGACGAACAGGCTGACCAGCACCGCGACAGTGACCGTGATGCCGAAGGGGTAGAAGAACTTACCGACGATGCCCTTCATGAAGGCCACCGGCACGAACACCGCACAGATGGCGAAGGTGGTCGCCATCACCGCCACGCCGATCTCCTCGGTGCCCTGGCGGGAGGCGGTGAGATGGTCCTTGCCCATGCCGACGTGGCGCACGATGTTCTCGCGCACCACGATCGCATCGTCGATCAACAGGCCGATGCACAGCGACAGCGCCATCATGGTCATGAAGTTCAGCGTGAAGCCGAAGGCATAGACCGCGATGAAGCTGGCGATGACCGAGATCGGCAGCGTCAGGCCGGTGATCAGGGTGGAGCGCCAGCTGTGCAGGAACAGGAACACGATGGTCACGGTCAGCAGCGCGCCTTCGATCAGCGTGCGTTGCACCCCGTGCAGCGAGTTCTGCACCCAGTCGCTGTTGGCGTAGATGACGCGCAACTCGACGCCCGGCGGCATGCTGGCCTGCAGGCTCTCGGCCGCGTCCTTGATCGACTCGCCGG
>JAYSCA010000094.1:0-7801 GCA_041915165.1 Ideonella sp. | reverse complement strand
AGGAACTGGTGGCGATCGTCACCCCCGATGGGCAGGTCATGCCGTTTGGCGTGCTGGCCATTGCCCATTCGGCCCGCTGGATCACCGATGACCCGGCCCGACAAGAGATGATGGCGGTGCGGCTGGCTGCCGCCCGCGCCCTGGAGTCCGGCCAGGTCACGCTGCGCTTTCGCGACGACACCCAGGTTTCCGTGACGCCCAAGCCCCGGGGCTATGCCGGCCTGGGTGCGATGTTCTGGCTGATGAGCGCCTTTGGCGTGGTGCTGTTCCTGGTCGGCTGGATCGTGCCGCTGGTGCAGCCCAACCTGCGCAACCTGCTCTACGCCCTGATGGCCTATGCGCAGGCCGCCCAGTTGCTGATCTCCGCCATCGGCGCCGTGCCGGCCATGGCCCTGCCGTCGGCCCTGGTGCTGCACGAAAGCCTGATCAGGATCCTGCTGGACGCCGTGACGGGGGCGGCCATCGTGCAGGCCGCCACCCTGCACCCGGTGCGCATGCCGGGCCGCCAGTGGGTGGCTGCCGCCGCCTGGGGCGCCACCCTGTGGTTTGCCGTGCAGGCCCTCAATGGACACCTGGCGCACGAATGGTGGTGGAGCCAATGCCTGCTGATCGGCGACGGCCTGGCCTGTATCGCGCTGCTGACCTGGGTTCAGCGCCGCGCCCCGCACCCGTTTGCGGTGGTGATCCGGCGCTTTGCCGCGGTGACCCTGTCGACCCTGGTGCTGCTGACGCTGGCTGTCTCCATGCTGCCGATGCTGCCACCGGAGGTGCAACCGGTCGCCACGGTCGGGCCGGTGATCTGGAGCGTCTTCTTCGCCTCCGTGATCCTGCTGGTGCCCTTCCTGTCGCGCTCCCAGAACGTCATGCGCGAGTTCGCGATGCTGGCCGGCATCAGTACCGTGGCCACCTCGGTGGACCTGCTGTTTGTCGCCGTGTTCTCGTTCAGCCAGTTCACCTCGCTGACCCTGTCCCTCTTCCTGGCCCTGGGGGCCTATGCGGCGCTGCGGCAGTGGCTGGTGGGGCAGATGATGGGTGCGCGCGCCCTCACCACCGAACGCGTTTTTCAACACCTCTACCGCATCGCCCGCGAGGTGGAAGCCCGGCCAGAGCGCGCGGCCGATCGGATGATCGAGCTGCTGCGCAATGTGTTTGAGCCGCTGGAGGCCCAGCGCACCGGCACACGCAGCCAGCAAAGTCTGGTGGCCGGCAACGGGGCCGCCCTGGTGGTGCCCTTGCCCAACCTCGTGGACGAGCCCGCGGTGCGCGGCTCCGTGGTGCTGCGTTTCGCCGAGCGCGGCAAGCGCCTGTTCGCCCAAGACGACGCCCGACTGGCCGATCGCATCCTGGAACAGCTGATGCGCGCCCTGGCCCACGACCGCGCGGTGGAACGGGGGCGCAGCGAGGAGCGTGTGCGGATCGCCCAGGACCTGCACGACGACATCGGCGCGCGGCTGCTGACGCTGATGTACAAGGCGCCCAGCACCGAGATGGAGGAATACGTCCGCCACACCCTGCAGGACCTGAAGACGCTGACGCGCGGGCTGGCCGCCAAGAGCCACCCGCTGGCACTGGCCTCGGCCGAATGGAAGACCGACATCGCACAGCGGCTGGACGCGGTGCACTGCCAGCTCGACTGGGAGGCCGAATACGACCAGGACATCACGCTGACGATGATGCAGTGGTCCGCCCTGACCCGCGTGCTGCGCGAACTGGTCAGCAATGTGATCTCCCACGCCAAGGCCAGCCGGGCCCATGTCAGCTGCCAGTTGCGCCAAGGCGCCTTCACCATCGTGGTGGAGGATGACGGTGTGGGGGCCGACCCCACCAAGTGGTCCGCCGGCCTGGGGCTGGGCGGTGTGCGCAAACGGGCCAAGAGCCTGGGCGGCACGGTGCGCTGGATCCCCCGGCAACCGCACGGCACGATCTGCGAGGTGCAGATCCCCCATCTGGCCACGCCTGAGAACTGAAGCTCTCAGGCCTTGCCGCCAAGCCGCATTCGACGGCAGAAAAGAAAAAAGCCCTGAAGGGTCGCTTCAGGGCTTTTGTTCTTTACGGTGTTTGGTGGGGTGGCTGATGGGACTCGAACCCACGACAACCAGAATCACAATCTGGGACTCTACCAACTGAGCTACAGCCACCGCCGTAAGCTGCGCATTATAGCCTGAATTCAGGCTGTGCGCATCACTTTGCTGCCGAAGCCGCTTCTTCGGTCGGAGCCGCCGGCGCCGCCAGCTTCAGCTCCACCTTGTGGCGCCGCTTCAGGGCGTCGTAATAGGCCGCTTCCTCGGCCTCGGCCAGCGCCTGCGCCAGATAGGGCTTGGCCCGCGTCAGGTCGGCATCGCCGGCCGTGCGCGGCACGACCTTGGTCACCTTCAGCACCGCATAGCCTTCGGCACCCAGGTCCACCCCCAGCACCGCCGGCGCGCTGCCCAGCTTGGCGCGCAATGCCGCCTCCAGCACCTGGCGGGGCTGGCCTTGCGGTTGCGCGCGCGACACCAGCAGCGACTGGCCCAGCGTGTCAGCCGGGTTCTGCTTGAGCGCGGCGATGCGGGCCTCGCCGTCCTTGCGGGCCGCTGCGGCGGCCTGCTCCACCTTCAGCTGTTCCTGCACCTGGGCCTGCACCTCGGCCAGCGCCCGCACATGGGCCGGCCGGTAGTTCACCACGCGGGCCGACACCAGCTGGTTCGGACCGGCTTCGATGGCTTCGGTGTTGCGCTTGTTCTGCAGAGCATCGTTGCCAAACACGGCCTCCAGCAGCTTGGTGGAGGCCAGCGGACCGGTCGCCCCCGGCGCCACCGCGCGCTGCACCACCGCGGTCATCTTGGTCAGCTTGAGCTTGTCCACCACCGGTTGCAGGCTGTCGCTCTGCTCATAGACCAGGTTGGAGAACTGCTCGGCCGCTTCGGCATACCGTTGTTGGGCCAGTTGCTTGGCCACTTCGTCCTGGATCTCGGACTTCACGGCTTCGAAGGACTTGCGTTCACCGCCCCGCACGCCGGTCAGCTTGATGACGTGGAAGCCAAAGTCGCTGGCCACCACGCCGCTGATGTCGCCCACCTTCATGCCGAAGGCCGCATCCTCAAAGGGCTTGACCATCGCGCCACGGGCGAAAAAGTCCAGGTCTCCCCCCTTGGACGCCGAACCCGGGTCGTCGGAGTTCTTCTTCGCCACCTCGGCGAAGCTGTCGGGATGGGCCTTCACCTCCGCCAGCAGGGCTTCGGCCTTGGCCTTGGCCTTGGCGCGCACATCCGCCGACGCATCCTTGGCCACCGCCACGAGGATGTGGCTGGCACGACGCTCTTCCGGCGCGGTGTAACGGCTGGCGTTCTGCTCGTAGTACTTCTTCAGATCGTCGTCGGACACGCTCACCTGCTTCTTCAGCGCATCCAGGTCCAGCACCACGTACTCGATGCTGGCCTCGTCCGGCGCACGGAAGCGGTCCGTGTGGGCCTTGTAGAAGGCGTCGATCTCGGCCTGGGTGGGCTGGACCTTGGCCAGGTAGGCCTTGGCCTCGAAGCGCTGCACCTGCACCTCACGCTGCTCCAGCAGGGCCGCCGCGTTCTGGCTGGCCACGGTCTGCCCGGCCAGCGAAGAGCCGGTCACGCCCCCCAGCACCTGGCGCAGGCTGTACTCGGTGCGCAGCATGTCGGTGAACTGGGCCACGCTCATGCCCTGGGCCGCGAGGTAGTCCTTGTTGATGCTGCCATCGGGCTTGCGCAGCGGCGCATAGGACGGGTCACTGACGAACAGACGCTGCAGGCGCGCGTCGGGCACCACCAGGTTCTCCTTCAGCGCGGCTTGGCGCAGCACCTGCTCCCGCACCAGGCCGTCCAGCGTCTGCTGCCGGGCCTGTGGGGTGTCGAACAGTTTCACATCCACCTGCGGCATTTGCTGGCGCATCCGCTCCACCTGCTGACGATGCGCAGCATCCAGCTCGCTCTGCCGGATGGGCTGCCCATCAACGCTGGCCACGGTGGCCGCCGCCTGGTCCATGAAGTGCGAATAGCCCTGCACGCCAAAGAAGACGAACGAGGGGAAGATCAGCAGCACCAGCAGGCCTTGCAGCAAACGGGTGTGCGAACGGACGAATTCAAACATGGAGCTCCGCCTAGAGGGAATGCGCCGCAGCCCAGAAATGACAAAGGCGAACCGGGGTTCGCCTTGCGTGGGGTTCGCGTACGCCGCGCGGCATTCTAGCCAATGCCGTGCCCATCGCTGCGCGGCGTGGACACACCCCAGTCCCCGAGAACAGGGGAGCGACGTGCGCGCAAGCTCCGTACACTCCGCGTGGGTCACGCTCAGGTGACCCCACCTTCACGCAGGCGGTGACTGCCTGCTGCGCATGGGAATGTCGCTGCATGTTCTGTCGTTTTCGGTTTCTGGCTGCCCTGGTTCTGATGCTGCTGTCGCCGCTGCTGCACGCGCAGCAGGTGTTGACGCTGGGCGTCAGCGAGGGCACCTCTGGCGGACTGGACCACGAGCGCGTCATGGCCAAGTACGGGCGACTGGCCGAGGTGATCGGCACCGCTGCCAAGGCCAAGGTTCGGGTGGTGTTGGTGCGCGAGTTCTCCAGCCTGGAAGACGGCATGAAAACCGGCGCCTTCGACTTCGTGTTCGCACGTCCCAGCGATTACCCGGCCCGAGGCATCCGCGATCACGGCTACCAATTCGTGGCCAGTGCCAAACCCGAAGGCCAATGTCTGGTGATCACCGGGAATGCGTCACCGCTGAAGACCCTGGCGGACGCCAAGGGCAAACGCTGGGTGTTGCCCGAGCAGGAGTCGTACATGTCGAAGTTCTGCGCCGCCGAATTGCGCGACCAGGGCATCAACATCCTGACCGAGCGGCACCAGTTCGTGCGGGAGCAAGGCGCGGTCGTGTTCTACCTGGACAACGGCTTGGCGGATGTGGGCGCTGTCGCCTCGTACTCGGGCCCCGGCAAGGCCCTGGCCAAGAGCGGCCACCGGGTACTGCATCGCAGTGTCGCCCAGCCCTACTTCCCGCTCATTGCCGGCAAGCGGGTCTCGCCCGAACAGGTCCGAGCCATTCAAGCCGAACTGCGGGGCTTGCCACAGACCGCCGCCGGGCGTGAGATCCTCCAGACCATCGGCATCGACGCCTTCGACACCGACTCCGGCGAGCCCTTGAAGCGATTGCTCCGCTGGTTGGAAAAGTGAGTTGGCCTTGGGCGGAGAAGCCATGCCCGGCTGGCTGGCACGGCCCCAACAAAAAGGGACTTGGTCACACCAAGTCCCTTGCTTCAGATCCTGCGGTGGTGGGTGCTGAGGGGCTCGAACCCCCGACCTACGCCTTGTAAGGGCGCCGCTCTACCAACTGAGCTAAGCACCCGCAAAACCTCAGTTTAGTTCAGTGCGTCCTTCAGGCCCTTGCCCGGGCGGAACTTGGGCACCTTGGCCGCCTTGATCTTGATCGTGGCGCCGGTGCGGGGATTGCGCCCCGTCCGCGCGGCCCGCTTGGTCACGGCAAAGGTGCCGAAACCCACGATCGACACGCTGCCGCCCTTCTTCAGGGTGGACTGCACTCCGCCGATCATGGCCTCCAGCGCACGCGCGGCAGCTGCCTTGGAGATGTCCGCCTGCTGGGCGATGAGGTCGATCAGCTCTGTCTTGTTCACGAAAATACTCCCTCTGGGACGTTGACACGGTGGGCTCTGAACCGGTGCGCATCGCTGAGGCGATGTCTTCGGTCTGGCACGGGGATGCAACGCCTGTGCCCGCTCACGCCGGTCTCAGGTGATGCCCATCGCCATCCTCCGGCACACGGGCCGAAAAAAACGATTACAGCGGCCGTCCTGAACGGTGTCAAGCAGGGTGCGGGATTCTATGTGCTTCCCGCCCTGGCCCCGCGGGGTGATCTCGGTCAACGCGCCTTGGCGCGGATCTCGGGCACGGCCTTGCGCAGGTAGTAGACCATCGACCAGATGGTCAGCACCGCCGCGGCCAGGATCAGCACCGTACCCCATTGGTGGGTGTCGATCACCCCGAGGACGGTGCCGTTGAACAGCAGGAACGGGATCGCGATCATCTGCACCGTGGTCTTGAGCTTGCCGATCATGTGCACGGCCACGCTGCGCGAAGCGCCGATCTGGGCCATCCACTCGCGCAGGGCCGAAATGGCGATCTCGCGGCCGATGATGACCAAGGCGACCAGCGCGTTGACCCGGTCCATCTGCACCAGGATCAGCAGGGCCGCGCACACCAGAAACTTGTCCGCCACCGGGTCCAGGAAGGCACCGAAGGCGGAGGTCTGGTTGAGCCGCCGGGCCAGATAGCCATCCAGCCAATCCGTCAGCGCCACCACGACAAAGAGCACGGTGGCCGCCAGATTGGCCATCGCCGGCGCCACCGGCAGGTAGAACACCCCCACGATCAGCGGGATGGCCACGATGCGGGCCCAGGTCAGCAGCGTCGGGATGGTGAAGAACATGGCGTCGATTCTGCCTGCAATTGCTTGCACCGCCCTGATGCGAGCGGGTGCGTGATCACTCGTCCAGCGTACGGGGCTTGAACTGGCGGTCGTCGTTGAACAGGAACACCTCGGTGAATTTCCAGGGCTTGGGCAACTGCCGCACGTCGCCATACGGCGCCCCGCGCCGCACCGCGTCGATGGCCAGCTGGATCGTGTCCTTGGCTTGCCGTGGCTCGCGCTTGACCGAGATGTGGGCCACGCTGCCGTCGGCCTTCAGCTCGATCTCCAACACCGGGATGGCCAGCAGCGGCTCGGGCACCGGGCCCAGGTAGGTGAGCCCCGGATTGGCCGCCACCATGCGTTGGGCCGCCCGCACCTGGTAATCGGCCCAGTTGCGCGCCGGCGCCTCCGGAGCCACCTGCGGACCATGCCCCGGCGCGCTGCCGCCCGTGGGCGGCAGGCTGCTGCAGGCGGCCAGCCCCAGGCTGAGCGCCACCGCGCTCCAGCCCATCAACCAACGCCGCCGGCCTTGGGTCACATCAATGCAATGCACGGTAAATCTCCTCTGCCAAATCCTTCGAAATGCCTTCCACGGTGGCCAGGTCCTCGACGCTGGCCGCCGTCACCCCGCGCACGCCGCCAAAGCGCTGCAGCAGGCGTGCGCGCTTCTTGGGCCCGACGCCGGGAATGTCTTCCAGGCGGCTGCCGCCGGTGCGGATGCTGGCCCGCTTGGCCCGCATGCCGGTGATGGCGAAACGGTGCGCCTCGTCGCGGATCTGCGCGATCAGCATCAGCGCCGCCGAATCGGGCGGCAGCGCCAGCTTCTCGCGGCCGTCGGCGAACACCAGTTCCTCCAGCCCCACCTTGCGGCCTTCGCCCTTCTCGACCCCCGCGATCAGCGACAGGTCCAGGCCCAGTTCCTGAAAGACCTCGCGCGCCATCGCCACCTGCCCCCGCCCGCCATCCACCAGCACCAGGTCGGGCAGACGGTGCTTGGCATCGCGCGGGATCGGCGCCTCGGCCGCCTGAGCGGCGAGCTTCTCGTAGCGCCGGCGCAGCACCTGGCGCATTGCCGCATAGTCGTCACCGCCGGTGATGCCTTCGATGTTGAAGCGGCGGTACTCGCTGTTCTGCATCTTGTGGTCCTGGTAGACCACGCAGGAAGCCTGGGTGGCCTCGCCGGCCGTGTGGCTGATGTCGAAGCATTCGACGCGAAAGCTCTCCAGATCCTCCACCGCCAGGTCTAGCGCATCGACCATCGCCCGGGTGCGCTCGCGTTGCGAGCCTTCCTCGGACAGCAGGCGCGCCAGCGCCAGCTCGCAGCCCTTGACCGCCATCTCCAGCCAGATGCGGCGCTGCTCGCGCGGCTGGT
>JAYSCA010000093.1:0-7855 GCA_041915165.1 Ideonella sp. | reverse complement strand
CCAGCACAGCGCCACCGGCAGCAGCTCGACGATCACCGGCGCCAACGGCCAAACCGCCAGCCGCGACGTGACCCGCGGGGATGGCCAGGTCAACGGCACCGTGACCGGCCCGAACGGCCAGAGCGCCACCCGTGACGTGACCCGCGACGCCAGCGGCGCCACCGCCACCGTGACCGGTGCCAACGGCCAGACCTATTCGCGCACCACCACCCGGGCCGATGGCACCGGCAGCACCACGGTGACCGGCCCCAACGGGCAGACCGGCACCGTCACCACCACCCACCCCTGAGCCGGGCGCGGCCGTTGGGGGCGCCCGGCCTGAGCGGGCCTGTGCCGCGTCTGCTGGGCGGGGCCTTGCTGCTGGTGCTGGCCGCGGCCCTGCTGGAAGCGCTGGTGCTGGCGTGTCGCCAGGGCTATGACTGGCGGGCCCTGGGCACCACGCTGGGGGACCTGGCCCTGCGCCGGCTGGTGAACGCCACCGGTCTGTCGCTGGCGGCGCCGGTGTTCGGCTGGGCCCAGGCCCACCGGCTGATGACGCTGGAGTTGGCCACCGGCGTGCAATGGGCTGGGCTGTTCCTGGCCAGCGAGCTGGCCTACTACGTCTTCCACCGGGCGTCGCACCGGGTGCGCTGGTTTTGGGCCAGCCACGCGGTGCACCACTCGGCCCCCCAGCTGACGCTGGCCGCCGCCCTGCGGCTGGGCTGGCTGGGCAAGCTCAGCGGCAGTACCGTGTTCTTCGCACCGCTGGTCTGGCTGGGCTTCGCGCCGCAGGCGGTGCTGGGGGTGCTGTCGCTGAACCTGCTCTACCAGTTCTGGCTGCACGCGGCCTGGCTGCCCCGCCTGGGGCCGCTGGAGTGGGTGCTCAACACCCCGTCACACCACCGCGTGCACCACGGCTGCAACCCGCGCTACATCGACCGCAACTACGGCGGCGTGCTGATCGTCTTCGACCGCCTGTTCGGCACCTTCCAGGCCGAACGGGACGACGAGCCGCCGCGCTACGGCCTGGCCGGTCGGCCCCGCATCGACAACCCGCTGCGGCTGGCGCTGAGCGAGTGGCGCCTGCTGGCCCGGGACTGGCGGCGGGCAGCCGGCTGGCGTCAGCGCCTCGCGGTGCTGGCCGGGCCGCCGCCGGCGGCCCTTGTCAAGCCTTGACAGGACGGGGGCCGGACGTGGCGGCCATTGCCCCTTTCTGCAGCAATCCAGGGGCCGCCCCCTGCTGACAAGGGCTTGCGTGCCCCCTCCCTGGTTTATCCACAGGCTTGTCCCGTCGATCTGTGGAGGGACGCTGAAAACCCGGGCGGCGGACTGCTGTTTTTTGCAGCAATGTGACGGAAGCGACGGTGAATCAAGCACTTGGCGCAACGGGTCAGGGTTTGTCCACAGGCTTGTGCAGGCCCCGTGTGGATCGCCGACCGCTGAAAACCATCCTGTTCAGTCGGACATTGGCCGCCGGCGCGCGGTGTGCCAGGCTTTTATTTGGCTTGGCATGACCGGGGCCCGCGGGTCCGTCGCCAGGCCTTTTCCGCCTCCACCACGGCCCACACCAGCGCCGCCGCGCCCAGGCACAGGCCCAGCTCGGCCGCGTCCAGGGCCTGGGTGTGGAACACCACCTGCAGCGCCGGCACATACAGCGTGGCCAGCTGCAGCGCCACGCTCAGCAGCACCGCGGCCAGCAGCGGGCGGTTGCTGCCCAGGCCCAGGCGCCACAGCGGCTCGGTCTCGGAGCGGATGGCCAGCAGGTGGGCCATCTGGGTCAGCGTCAGCGTGGTGAAGACCATGCTCTGCCAGTGCGCATCGCCCACGTGCAGGGCCCAGGCCTGCAGGCCCAGGCAGAGCCCGCCGATCAGCAGGCCCACCCACAGCGCGTGCTGCCACAGGCCGTGGGCGAAGATGCTCTCGGTGGGCGGGCGGGGCGGGCGCTGCATCACCCCGCGCTCGGCCGGTTCGGTCGCCAGCGCCAGGCCGGGCAGGCCGTCGGTCACCAGGTTGACCCACAGGATGTGGATGGGCAGCAGCGGCACCGGCAGGCCCAGCAGCGGGGCCAGGAACAGCACCCAGATCTCGCCCGAGTTGCCGGTCAGCGCATAGCGGACGAACTTGCGGATGTTGTCGAAGATGCGCCGGCCTTCGCGCACCGCGGCGACGATGGTGGCGAAGTGGTCGTCCAGCAGCACCAGGCTGCTGGCCTCGCGCGCCACGTCGGTGCCGCCCCGGCCCATGGCCACGCCGATGTCGGCGGCCTTCAGCGCCGGCGCGTCGTTGACGCCGTCGCCGGTCATCGCGACGAACTCGCCGCGCGCCTGCAGCGCCTGCACGATGCGGATCTTCTGCGCCGGGTCCATGCGGGCATAGACGGCGACCTCGGTCACGCGGGCGGCCAGCAGGCCGTCGTCCATGGCGGCCAGTTCACCGCCGCTCAGCGCCGGCGCCGTGGCATCGGGCACGATGCCCACCGCCTGGGCGATGGCCTGGGCGGTGCCGGGGTGGTCGCCGGTGATCATCACCGGGCGGATGCCGGCGGCCTGGCATTCGGCCACCGCGGCGGCGGCCTCGGGCCGTGGCGGGTCGATCAGACCGACCAGGCCCAGCAGGCGCAGCTGCTGTTCGACGCCGTCGGCGTCCAGCGTGGCCGCCAGCGTGCCGGGGTCCAGCGGCCGCCGGGCCAGGGCCAGCACGCGCATGCCCTGGGCCGCCAGGGTGTCGGCCTGGGCCAGCCAGGGGGCGGCCTCGTCCGGCGTGCAGCGGGGCAGCACGGTCTCCGGGGCGCCCTTGACCCACAGCCAGGCGCCGCCGTCGGCGGCCTCGTCCGGCAGCAGCGTGCTCATGCGTTTACGGTCCGAGTCGAATGGCCATTCGCGCAGCCGGGGCGGGGCCGGGGCGGCTGCAGCGGCCTCGGGCTGGGCCCATTCGGCCAGGGCCACTTCGGTGGGCTCGCCCTGCCAGCCCTGGGGGCCGGGTCGGGCGTCGTTGCAGTGCAGCGCGGCCGCGCGCAGCGTGGCCTCGTCGGCGCCGGGGGCCAGCCGCCAGGCCTGGACCTGCAGCCGGTTCTGGGTCAGCGTGCCGGTCTTGTCCGAGCAGATGGTGGTGACCGAGCCCAGCGTCTCCACTGCCGGCAGCTGGCGCACCAGCGCCTGCACCTTGACCAGCCGGCGCGCGCCCAGCGCCAGCAGCACCGTGACCACGGCGGGCAGGGCCTCCGGGATGGCGGCCACGGCCAGGCTGATCGCGGTCAGACCCATCAGCAGCACCGGTTCACCGCGCAGCACGCCGATGGCGAAGACCAACGCGCACAGGCCCAGCACCACCACCGACAGCCGCCGGCCAAAGGCCGACAGGCGCCGCTGCAGCGGGGTGCTGCGGCTCTCGGCCTGGGCCAGCAGGCCGGCGATGCGGCCCAGCTCGGTGCCGGGGCCGGTGGCCACCACCAGCCCGGTGGCCCGGCCGTGGGTGACCAGCGTGCCCTTCCAGGCCATGTTGCTGCGCTCGCCCAACGGGTGGGCCTGGCCACCGTCGGCCGGCGCCAGGGCGCTGCGCTGCTTGTCCACGGTCTGGGATTCGCCCGTCAGCGCCGATTCATCAACCCGCAACTGGGCCACCTCGTGCAGGCGCAGGTCGGCGGGCACTTGGTCGCCGGCTTCCAGCAGCACCACGTCCCCCGGCACCAGCTGATCGGCCGGCACCGGCTGCAGCGCGCCATCGCGCCGCACCCGGGCTTGGTGGGCGGCCAGGCGCTTGAGCGCGGCCAGGGCCTGGTCGGCCTGCCACTCCTGCACCGCCGAGATCACCGTGTTGAGGACCACGATGATGGCGATCACCAGCGTGTCGGCCATTTCGCCGATCAGGCCGGAAATCACGGCCGCAGCCAGCAGCACCAGCGTCATCGTGTCGGCCAGCGGCGCCAGCAGTCGCAGCCACCAGGGCCGGGGAGCGGCCTCGGCCAGGCGGTTGGGGCCGTAGCGGGTCTGCCGGCGCTGCACCTCGTCGGCCGCCAGCCCCTGGTCGGGATCCACCCGTAGCCAATGCGCCACAGCCTCGGGGCTGCTCAGGTGGTGCGGGGACGACTCGGTTGTGAATTTGTCCATGGTCAAGACAGGGGGAAACTCAAGAGGCTGAAAGGGTCTTCCGAAATGGACGATGGGCTCTGACAAAGTTCAGACCTCGGGTTTTCCCTGAGTTCCTTTCTTCTTCCGGCGATCCGGTCTTTCCCATGCAGCCTGTTTACCACCTCGGCACGGTGGCCCTGTCCATTCTGATCGCCTCGTTTGCGTCCTATGTGAGCCTGGACCTGGCCGGTCGGGTGCGTTCGCACGACCGTGTGATCTCGTCCCTGTGGGTCGGCGCGGGCGCGTTCGTGATGGGCTCGGGCATCTGGGCCATGCACTTCGTCGGCATGATGGCGATGCAGCTGCCCATCGAGATCGGCTACGAGGTCGGGGCGACGCTGCTGTCCTGGCTGGCGGCGGTGGCGGTGTCGGCGCTGGCGCTGGCCATTGCCTCCCGTCCCCGGCTGCGCCGGGGCATGTGGCTGCTCGGCGCGCTGGCCATGGGCGCCGGCATCTGTGCCATGCACTACACCGGCATGCTGGCGATCCGACTGACTCCCGCCATCCGCTTCGATCCGGTCTGGGTCGCGGTGTCGGGGGTGATCGCCTGCGGGGCTTCGGCGGTGGCGCTGCAGCTCTTTTTCTGGATGCGGCGTCTGCGCGGGGTGCAGGCCCGGCTGGCCCAGGGGGGCGCGGCCCTGGTGATGGGGCTGGCCATCAGCGGCATGCACTACAGCGGCATGGCGGCGGCCTCCTTCCTGCCCGGGTCGGTGTGCCTGAGCCAGGATGGCCTGGGTGGCCAGAGCCTGGGCCTGCTGGTGGGCTCGGCCACGACGGTGCTGCTGCTGATCACGCTGTTCACCTCGGTGCTGGACGCGCGGCTGAGTGCCAAGGCCCAGCGCCTGGCCCATTCGCTGCAACTGGCCAACGGGCAACTGGCCCAGGTGGCCTTGGCCGACACCCTGACCCGGGTGGGCAACCGGCTGCTGCTGGAGGACCGGCTGCGCCATGCGGTGGACCGGGTCGACCGGGCCAATGAAGGCCGGCGCACCGGCCTGCCCACGGCCCGGCTGGCGCTGCTGTTCGTCGACCTGGATGGCTTCGGGGCGGTGAACGACAGCTTTGGCCATGCCGCGGGTGACCAGGTGCTCCAGGAGATGGCCAGCCGCCTGCAGCTGTGCGTGCGGGATGTGGACTCCGTCGCCCGGGTCGGGGCCGACCAGTTCGTGCTGCTGCTGGAGGACCTGGGGGGGCAGGCCGACGCGCTGGCGGTGGCCCAGCGGGTGCAGGAGGCGGTCGGGGCGCCGGTGGCGTTCGGGATGGCCCGGCCGGTCACCCTGTCCGCCAGCCTGGGCATCGTGATCTACCCGGACCAGGGCCGGCGCGACCGGCTGCTGTCCTGCGCCGAGGCCGCCATGCACCAGGCCAAGCGGGCCGGTGGCGCCGGCTGGGCCCTGTTCGACCAGGGCATGAATGCCGATGCGCGCGAGCAGATCGAGCTGCAGGAGGACCTGCGGCAGGCCCTGCCGCGGGGCGAGTTGTTGCTGTACTACCAGCCCAAGGTCGATGCCGTCAGCGGCCAAATCCGCAGCCTGGAGGCCCTGATCCGATGGCGCCACCCGCGCCATGGTCTGCTGGGGCCGGTGCGCTTCATCCCGGTGGCCGAGCGTTTCGGCCTGATCGGTCAGGTGGGCACCTGGGTCATCCAGGAGGCCTGCCGGCAGCTCGGCGAGTGGTCGCGCCAGGGGCTGCGCCTGCGGGTGTCGATCAACCTGTCGGTGCACCAGCTGCGCCAGGGCGATGTGGTGGACCAGATCGAGTCGGCGCTGCTGGACCATGGCGTCGCCCCCGATCAGCTGACCTGCGAAATCACCGAGTCGGTGGCGATGGAGGACATCGCCACCACCCAGGCGGTGCTGGCGGGTCTGACCCGGGTGGGGGTGAAGCTGTCGATCGACGACTTCGGCACCGGTTACTCCAGCCTGGCCTATTTGTGCCAGCTTCGGCCGCAGGAGCTGAAGATCGACCGCAGCTTCGTGCAGGACCTGGAGCACAGCCGCGATGCGCGGGCGGTGGTCGATGCGGTGATCCACCTGGCCAGGGCGCTGAAGCTGCGCGTGGTGGCCGAAGGCGTGGAAACCCGCGAGCAGAGCGAGGTGCTGCTCTCGCTGGGCTGCGACGAGCTGCAAGGCTTCTTCTACGCCCGGCCGATGAGCGTGCAGGCGCTGAACGCCGGTGGCCTGCTGACCTCCGACGGCCAGGACCGGGTGGATTTCACCCCCTCGGCCTTCATGCCGGCGATCTGATCCGCCCCGGGGCGGCCCGCTTCAGAGCGGCTGGCGCATGCGCTGGCCCTTGTAGCGCAGGATCAGGTCGTGCGGCCGGATCTGCTCCAGCACCAGATCCGGCGCCAGCGTGGCGCCTTCGTGCAGCACTTCGCCGTGCACGATCACGAAGCGGCTGGCCGGCGCTTCCGAATAGACCGAACCACTGAAACCCAGGCGGGCCCAGTCGCGCTTGAGGGCCGGGCTGGCCTCCACCACCGGTGCGGGGGCGGGTGTCGCCGTTGGAGCGGCAGTGGGCGGGGGGGCCGGTACGTCGGCGTTGAGCGGGGTGGAGGCCGCCCGCGGGGGCAGGCTTTCCGCCGGGCGGGCCGGTGGCGGTGCCGGGGTCGGGCCCGCGGTCACTGGGGCTGGCGCCACCGCCGGCGCTGGCGGTGGGATCATGCGGGGCAGCGTCGGTGCCGGGGTGGAGACGGGTTGCGGGGCCGGTGCGGGCTGGGCTACCACCGGGGCGGGGCGCGGCGCGGGCGCGCGGGTCCACCACCAGGCGGCGGCCAGGCCACTGCCCACCAGCAGCGCGGCGCCGGCGGCCCAGGGCCACCAGGGGGCCGGTGCCGGCGCGGTGGCCGGGCTGGCGCCGGACTGGCTGTGCAGCCCCGGCACCGGACGGGTGGCGCGTTCGCGGTCGGCATCGGCCCGGCGCAGGGCATCCAGGATGTAGGACATGGCGTGGGCTCAGGGCGTGTCGGGGGTGAGGGTTGGCTCGGCAATGCCGGCCGCCCGGTTCAGCTGCATCAGGGTCACCGGGCCCAGCCGGCCATCCGGCCGCAGGCCGTGCCGGGCCTGGAAGGCGCGCAGCCGGGTGGCCACCGGACTGCTGGCCGCCTGGGGCGGCAGGGCGGTGCGCAGGTGTTCGTCCAGCCACGGCGTCAGGGCCGCGGAGCGGCTGCCGTCGGCTGCGTAGCCCGGCGGCAGCCGCCAGAGCAGGCCGAATTCGCCCTGCCAGGCCAGCGCCAGCTCGCCCAGGGCCAGGCGGTGGGCGCGGCCGTCCAGCGCCACCGTGGCCTCGGTGGCCGACAGGCCGGTCAGCAGCACGGCGCTGTCGCCCCGCCCCGGCAGGTGCAGCGTCAGCACGGCCGGGCGGTCCAGGCTGCGCAGCTGGTCCAGGCTGCCGCTGGTGCTCAGCAGGCAGCCCAGCCCCTGTCGGGCCCCGGTGGCGCAGGCCGATTCGCCGTTGACCGGGGCGATCTCCCAGTGGCGCAGCAGGCTGTCCCAGGCGGCGCGGTTGGCGTTGGCGGGCAGTGCGTCCAGATGGATGACTGGGATGGCGGGCCGGGCCACTGCGACGGCGGACGGCGTTGCGGCGGAGGGGGCCACGACCGGGGCTGAGGCCGGCACGGCGCTGGCGGCGGCCGCTGCCGAGGCGGACACCGGCGGGCGCGGGGGCGCGGACCGGGCCGGCGCCAGGCCCTGCTGCCAGGCCCACAGCAGCCCGGCGCCCAGCAGGGCGCTGGCCACCAGGGCCAG
>JAYSCA010000092.1:0-7856 GCA_041915165.1 Ideonella sp. | reverse complement strand
CACCGGCATGAAGGATGGTGACTTCAGCAAGCCCATCATCGCAATCGCCAACTCCTTCACCCAGTTCGTGCCGGGCCATGTGCACCTGAAGGACCTGGGCCAGTTGGTCGCCCGCGAGATCGAAGCCGCCGGTGGCGTGGCCAAGGAATTCAACACGATCGCCGTGGACGATGGCATCGCAATGGGCCACGACGGCATGCTGTACTCGCTGCCCAGCCGCGACATCATCGCGGACTCGGTCGAGTACATGGTCAACGCCCACTGCGCCGACGCGCTGGTGTGCATCTCCAACTGCGACAAGATCACCCCGGGCATGCTGATGGCCGCGATGCGGCTGAACATTCCGGTGATCTTCGTCTCCGGCGGCCCGATGGAGGCCGGCAAGACCCGCCTGGCCGGCAGCATCGAGATCAAGAAGCTGGACCTGATCGACGCGATGGTGATGGCCGCCGACCCCAAGGTGTCGGACGAGACCGTGGCCGAGGTCGAGCGCTCGGCCTGCCCGACCTGCGGTTCCTGCTCGGGCATGTTCACCGCCAATTCGATGAACTGCCTGACCGAGGCGCTGGGCCTGTCGCTGCCGGGCAATGGCACGGTGGTGGCCACCCACGCCGACCGCGAGCAGCTGTTCAAGCAGGCCGGCCACCTGATCGTGGACCTGGCCCGCCGCTACTACGAGCAGGACGACGCCAGCGTGCTGCCGCGCGCCGTCGGCTTCAAGGCCTTCGAGAACGCGATGACGCTGGACATCGCGATGGGAGGCTCGACCAACACCATCCTGCACCTGCTGGCCATCGCCCAGGAGGCCGGCATCGACTTCACGATGACCGACATCGACCGCCTCTCGCGCAGCGTGCCGCAGCTGTGCAAGGTGGCGCCCAACACGCAGAAGTACCACATCGAGGACGTGCACCGCGCCGGCGGCATCATGGGCATCCTGGGTGAGCTGGACCGTGCCGGCAAGCTGCACACCGACGTGCCCACCGTCCACAGCGCCACGCTGAAGGACGCGCTGGACCGCTGGGACATCATGCGCCAGCCCAGCGAAGCGGTGCGGACCTTCTACATGGCCGGCCCGGCCGGCATTCCGACCCAGGTGGCCTTCAGCCAGAACACCCGCTGGCCCAGCCTGGACAACGACCGGGCCGAAGGCTGCATCCGCTCGATCGACCATGCCTTCTCGAAGGAAGGCGGCCTGGCCGTGCTGACCGGCAACATCGCCCTGAATGGCTGCGTGGTGAAGACCGCCGGCGTGGACGACAGCCTGCTGGTGTTCGAGGGCCCGGCCCATGTGGTGGAAAGCCAGGACGAGGCGGTCGAGCACATCCTGAACGACCAGGTGAAGGCCGGCGACGTGGTGATCGTGCGCTACGAAGGCCCCAAGGGTGGCCCCGGCATGCAGGAAATGCTCTACCCGACCAGCTACATCAAGTCCAAGGGCCTGGGCAAGGCCTGCGCCCTGCTGACCGATGGCCGCTTCTCGGGCGGCACCTCCGGCCTGTCGATCGGCCACTGCTCGCCCGAAGCGGCCGCCGGCGGCACCATCGGCCTGGTGAAGAACGGCGACCGCATCCGCATCGACATCCCGGCGCGCGCCATCAACGTGCTGGTGAGCGACGAGGAACTGGCGCGGCGCCGTGCCGAGCAGGATGCCAAGGGCTGGAAGCCGGCCCTGCCGCGTCCGCGCAAGGTCTCGGCCGCGCTGAAGGCCTACGCCCTGCTGGCCACCTCGGCCGACAAGGGCGCGGTGCGCGACCTGTCCCAACTGGACGACTGACCGACTGCCCCCAGCGGGCCGCCCGTCCCGGGTGGCCCGCGCCGTGCGGCTTACTTGCGGCGCGAGTTCTTCGTACCCAGGCCCAGCGCATCGACATTGCGTCGACGGCGCTCTTCCTTGCGCTCGGCGTCCTTCTCCATGGCCCGGCGGCGGGTCAAGCCGCTGGCGTCAGACCAGCCCCACCACGCCAACGCCAGCCCAAAGGGCAGCAGCACCAGCCACCACGCCCAATTGGCCACAGGCCCCCAGCTGGCGAGTTTCATCACCAGCAACAGCACGCCGAGCACCACAAACGCCATCGGTCTCTCCTCGTCCCGCCCGGCCCTGCACGGCTCCAACGGGTTTCCCTAGAATCGGTCGGCTCCACTGTAATTCACCCACGCCGCGCAAGCCACCGGGCTTGCCGCAAAGGCCTGCCATGACACGACTGCTGCTCTCCCTGTTTCTGCTGGCGGCCGGCTCGGCTGCCCTGGCCGCGCCAGCGGGGGCCGAACTGGCCACGCGCAAGAACTGCCTCGCCTGCCATGCAGTGGACCGCAAGCTGGTCGGCCCGTCCTACCAGGATGTCGCGGCCCGCTATGCCGGCCAGAAGGACGCCGTGGCCCGCCTGGCCGAGAAGATCCAGAAGGGCGGCGCCGGCGCCTGGGGCCCGGTGCCCATGCCCGCCAACCCGGTCACGCCGGAAGAGGCCAAGGCCCTGGCCACCTGGGTGCTGTCGCACAAGAAGTGAATCCGCCGGCTCCATGAAGAAAGCCCCGCAGTGCGGGGCTTTTTGCGGGGCGCTTCCGATCAGTTGTTCTGCGCCAGCTGGTCCAGGATGGCCGGGTTCTCCAGCGTGGAGGTGTCCTGGGTGATGGCCTCGCCCTTGGCAATCGAGCGCAGCAGGCGGCGCATGATCTTGCCCGAGCGGGTCTTGGGCAGGTTGTCACCGAAGCGGATGTCCTTGGGCTTGGCGATCGGGCCGATCTCCTTGCCCACATGATCACGCAGCTGCTTGGCAATCGCCTTGGCTTCGTCGCCGGTGGGGCGCGGACGCTTGAGCACGACGAAGGCGCAGATGGCCTCGCCGGTCGTGTCGTCCGGACGGCCCACCACCGCGGCCTCAGCCACCAGCTCGGTGCAGCTCACCAGGGCCGATTCGATCTCCATCGTGCCCATGCGGTGGCCCGAGACGTTCAGCACGTCATCAATGCGGCCGGTGATGGTGAAGTAGCCGGTCTTGGGGTCGCGGATCGCGCCATCGCCCGCCAGGTAGTACTTGCCGTGGAAATCGGCCGGGTAGTAGCTCTTCTTGAAGCGCTCCGGGTCGCCCCAGATGGTGCGGATCATCGAAGGCCAGGGGCGCTTGACCACCAGGATGCCGCCCTGGCCCCAGGGCACGTCCTTGCCAGTCTCGTCCACCACCGCGGCCTGGATGCCCGGGAAGGGCAACGTGCAGGAACCCGGCACCAGCGGCGTGGCGCCCGGCAGCGGGGTGATCATGTGGCCGCCGGTCTCGGTCTGCCAGAAGGTGTCCACGATGGGGCAGCGGCCGCCGCCCACATGCTGGTGGTACCACTCCCAGGCCGCCGGGTTGATCGGCTCGCCCACCGAGCCCAGGATGCGCAGGCTGGAGAGGTCGTAGCTCTTCGGGTGCACGGCGTCGTTGGCCTCGGCCGCCTTGATCAGGCTGCGGATGGCCGTCGGCGCGGTGTAGAAGATGCTGACCTTGTGGTCCTGGATCATCTTCCAGAAGCGGCCGGCGTCCGGGTAGGTGGGCACGCCTTCGAAGACGATCTCGGTGCCGCCCAGGGCCAGCGGGCCGTAGGTGATGTAGGTATGTCCGGTGACCCAGCCGATGTCGGCCGTGCACCAGAACACATCGTCCTCGCGCAGGTCGAAGGTCCAGGCGGTGGTGAGCGCCGCATGCAGCAGGTAGCCGCCGGTGCTGTGCTGCACGCCCTTGGGCTTGCCGGTGGAACCGCTGGTGTAGAGCAGGAACAGCGGGTGCTCGGCCTCGACCCATTCGGGTTCGCAGTGGTCGGGCTGGCCCGCGATGGCGTCGGTCATCCAGAGGTCCCGGCCTTCCTTCATGGCCACGGCACCGCCGGAGCGCTTGACCACCAGCACCTTCTCGATGGCGCCACAGCCATCCAGCGCCAGCGCCTCGTCGACGATGGCCTTGAGCGGCAGGTGCTTGCCACCCCGCACCTGTTCGTCGGCGGTGATGATCAGCTTGGCGCCGGTGTCCTCGATGCGGTCACGCAGCGACTGGGCCGAGAAGCCACCGAAGACCACCGAGTGGGTGGCGCCGATGCGGGCGCAGGCCTGCATGGCGGCCACGCCGTCGATCGACATCGCGATGTAGATGATGACGCGGTCGCCCTTCTTGACGCCCTGCGCCTTCAGCGCATTGGCGATGTGGCAGGTGCGCACCAGCAGTTCGCTGTAGCTGACCTTGGTGACCTCACCGCCGTCGGCTTCGAAGATCAGCGCGGTCTTGTCGCCCAGACCGCGTTCGATGTTGCGGTCCAGGCAGTTGTAGGAGGCGTTGAGCGTGCCGTCGGCGAACCACTTGAAGAACGGCGCCTCGCTCTCGTCGAGCACCTGGGTGAACGGAGTCTTCCAGCTGATCAGTTCGCGGGCCTGCCGGGCCCAGAAGCCTTCGTAGTCGGTTTCCGCTTCCTTGCAGAGGGCTTCGTAGGCGGCCATGCCCGACACGCGGGCCTTGGCGGCCACGGCAGGATCAGGGGCGTAGATCTTCAGTTCGTCGCTCATCGTGATGTCTCCTTTGTTCTCGATCTGAGTGCTTGAATGCACTTTCCGGCGCCACTTTGGGCCCGTGGTCTGACGAAGGGCTTACTCGAAATGAGTGCTGCAATGCAGCAAATTTCACCTCTGAACAGCCCTGAAAACCGCTGCGGCCGCGGGCCTTCGGGACAACCCTAAAATCCGCCGCATCCGCGACCTCTTCGGCCCTTCACCGTGGCCACCCACGACCCGATGAACTCCTCCCCGAAAACTCCGGGGCCGCGCATGCGCCCGCTGCCCGCCCTGATCTTCGCCAGCCGCTGGCTGCAGCTGCCGCTGTACCTGGGGCTGATCCTGGCCCAGGCGGTCTACGTCTTTCACTTCTGGGTGGAACTGGTCCACCTGATCGAAGCTGCCTTCGGCAACCAGCAGGCCCTGGCCACCCTGGTGCAGAGCGTCGGCTATCTTCCTCCGGCCGACGGCCAGGTCAAGCTCAACGAAACCCTGATCATGCTGGTCGTGCTGGGCCTGATCGACGTGGTGATGATCAGCAACCTGCTGATCATGGTCATCGTGGGGGGCTATGAGACCTTCGTCTCGCGCATGAACCTGGAAGGTCACCCCGATCAGCCGGAGTGGCTGGACCATGTGAACGCCTCGGTGCTGAAGGTGAAGCTGGCCACCGCCATCATCGGCATCAGCTCGATCCACCTGCTGAAGTCCTTCATCAGCGCGGCCAACACCGACCCCAAGGCCCTGCTCTGGCAGACACTGATCCACCTGACCTTCCTGGCTTCGGCCCTGGCCATTGCGGCCACCGACCGCCTGCTGGGGCACGGCCACCCGGCCGCGCCGGACGGCCACTGAAGCTCAGCGAGCGCTGCGCGCCAGCAGCAGCGCCCCCAGCGCACCCGACAGCACCGACCCGCACAGCACGCCGAGTTTGACCGGCGTGTCATGGTCGCCGGGCAGGCCGACGAAGGCCAGGCCGCCGATGAACAGGCTCATCGTGAAGCCGATGCCGCACAGCACGCTGGCGCCGAAGAGCTGAGACCAACGGGCGCCGGCCGGCATCGGGGCCCAGCCCAGGCGCACCATGGCCCACACGCAGCCGAACACGCCCAGGGCCTTGCCCACCAGCAGGCCGGCCGTGATGCCCAGCGACACCGGCTGCAGCAGGTCCGACCAACTCAGACCCGCCAGCGACACCCCGGCATTCGCGAACGCGAACATCGGCAGCACCCCGAAGGCCACCCAGGGGTGCAGGCCATGCTCCAGCGCCTCGGCCGGTGAATGCCCTTTCTCACCCTGGGCCGGGATGAACAGCGCGGTGGCCACGCCGGCCAGCGTGGCATGCACGCCGGATTTCAGCACGCAGGTCCACAGCACCAGGCCGATCACGATGTAGACATCGACCCGGCGCACACCGGCCCGGTTGAGCAGCGCCAGCGCGACCAGACAGCCCGCGGCCGCGGCCAGCATCGGCAGGGACAGTTGGGCCGTGTAGAAGACCGCGATCACCACGATCGCCCCAAGATCGTCGATGATCGCCACCGCGGTCAGGAAGACCTTCAGCGAGGCCGGCACCCGCGGCCCCAGGAGCAGGACGATGCCGATCGCGAAGGCGATGTCGGTCGCAGCCGGAATGGCCCAGCCGCGCAAGGCCACCGGGTCGCCCCAGTTGATGGCCGCGTAGATCAGGGCCGGCAAGGCCATGCCGCCCAGCGCCGCCACCGCGGGCAGCGCCACCTGCGCCGGCCGAGAGAGCTCGCCATGCACGAACTCGCGCTTGATCTCCAGCCCCACCAGGAAAAAGAAGACCGCCATCCACAGGTCATTGACCCAGACCTGCAGCGGCTTGGCCAGCACCAGCCAGTCACCGCCGATCCGCACCTCGCCCGGGATCTGGTCGAAGGCGGTGTAGAGCGGGGCCCAGGGCGAATTGCTGAACAGCAGGGCCGCGACGGTGGCCAGCGCCAGCACGATGCCGCCGGCGGTCGGGGCGGCCAAGAATCGCTTGAGTCCGTGGATCACGCTGGGTTGGCTCCTCATCGTTACACTGACGGACTGCGACCCTGGCCCATCCGCTTCGGACATTGGACCATGGCCTGCCCGCCTGTCTGGCGGCCATCATCGCAAAGACTCGACCGAGCCATCCACCATGACCACCACCATTCGCTACCAAGATCTGGTCGACAGCGTCGCCGCCGCGCTGCAGTACATCAGCTACTACCACCCGGCCGACTACATCGCCCATCTGGCGCGCGCCTACGAGCGGGAGGAATCCCCCGCCGCCAAGGACGCGATCGCCCAGATCCTGACCAACTCGCGCATGTGCGCCGAAGGCCACCGCCCGATCTGCCAGGACACCGGCATCGTCAACGTGTTCCTGAAGATCGGCATGGACGTGAAGTGGGAAGGCTTCTCCGGGTCCATCCAGGACGCCGTCAACGAAGGCGTGCGCCGCGGCTACCTGAACCCGGACAACAAGCTGCGCGCCTCCGTGCTGGCCGACCCGATCTTCGAACGCAAGAACACCAAGGACAACACGCCGGCCGTGGTGTCGATGGAAGTGGTGCCCGGCGACAAGCTGGAAGTGACCGTGGCGGCCAAGGGCGGCGGCTCGGAAAACAAGTCCAAGCTCTACATGCTCAACCCGTCGGACAGCATCGTCGACTGGGTGCTCAAGACCGTCCCGACCATGGGCGCCGGCTGGTGCCCGCCGGGCATGCTGGGCATCGGCGTCGGTGGCACGATGGAAAAGGCCGCGCTGCTGGCCAAAGAGTCCTTGATGGACGACATCGACATGTACGAGCTGCTGGCCCGCGGCCCGCAGAACAAGCTCGAAGAGCTGCGCATCGAGCTCTATGAGAAGGTCAACGCGCTGGGCATCGGCGCCCAGGGCCTGGGCGGCCTGACCACCGTGCTGGACGTCAAGATCAAGACCTACCCGACGCACGCGGCCTCCAAGCCGATCGCGATGATCCCGAACTGCGCGGCCACCCGCCACGCCCACTTCGTGATGGACGGCTCGGGCCCGGTCTACCTGGACCCGCCCAGCCTGGACCTGTGGCCCAACGTCCACTGGGCGCCGGACTACAACAAGTCCAAGCGCGTGGACCTGAACACGCTGACCAAGGACGAAGTGGCCAGCTGGAAGCCCGGCCAGACCCTGCTGCTGAACGGCAAGATGCTGACCGGCCGCGATGCCGCCCACAAGCGCATCCAGGACATGCTGGCCAAGGGCGAGCCGCTGCCGGTGGACTTCACCAACCGCGTCATCTACTACGTTGGCCCGGTGGACCCGGTGCGTGACGAGGTGGTGGGCCCGGCCGGCCCCACCACCGCC
>JAYSCA010000091.1:0-7894 GCA_041915165.1 Ideonella sp. | reverse complement strand
GGCCGGCCACCTGAGCCCGCAGGCCCTGGACGACCAGCTGGCCCTGCTGCGCCTGTGGCAGCGCGCCGGCCAGACCGACGAGGCCCAGGCCCTGTCGGCCACGCTGCTGGCCCAACACCCCACCGATGCCGACGTGCTGAGCCACGCCGCCCGGCTGGCTCGCTCGCAAGGCCAGTACGACCAGGCGCTGGCCCTGTTCACCCAGGCCCGCCCGGCCCCCGGGGCCGCGCCGGACGCCAAGCTGGAGCGCGACATCGCCGCGCTGCAGGCCCGCGGCCAGGCCTGGATCGAAACCGGCACCCAGTGGCTGCACAAGAACGCCACCGAGGGCGTCTCCAGCCTACGCGGCGTGGAACAACCGGTCGTGCTGTGGTGGCCGCAGGATCTGCAGGGCCGCTGGTTCCTGCACCTGGACCCGCTGCACCTGAGCGCCGGCACGCTGGACCCCGCCAACACCGACCTGGGCCAGCTGCCGGCCCCCCATGCGCCCCTGACGGGACCCGTGGCCCAGACCGCCAACGGCGCCAACGTGGGCGTGGGCTACCAGACCGACGACTGGCGCGCCGACCTGGGCGTGATCGGTGCCAACACCCTGGTGCCGCACTGGGTGGGTGGCGTGCGCCGGCAGGGCAACCTCGGTCTGCAGGACCAGGTCAGCTACATGCTGGGCCTGTCGCGCCGGCCGCTGACCGGCAGCCTGCTGGCCTACCTGGGCCAGCGCGATCCGGTCTCGGGCCAGGTCTGGGGCGGCGTCGTCGCCACCGGGGCGGAAGGACGCATTGCCACCGACTGGGGCCCGTACAGCGTCTCGCTGAGCGGCGATGCCGCCCGGCTGACCGGCCTGCGGGTGCAAAGCAACAGCCGGGTGCGCCTGCGCGCCGCGGTGGACCGCGACCTCTGGCGCACCCCCGACCAGGGCCTGAACCTGGGCCTGGCGCTGTCGGTCTGGCACCACGCGCGCACGCTGTCGGAGTATTCCTGGGGCCAGGGCGGCTACTACAGCCCGGGCCAGTACCAGTCGCTGGCGCTGCCGCTCACCTGGGATGGGCGCGAAGGCCCCTGGTCCTGGAAGGCGCGCGCCACCCTGTCCTATTCGCACACCCGCAGCACCGCCTCGCCCACCTTCCCGACCGACCCCACGCTGCAGACGGTGCACAACATCCTGTACGCCGGGGGCACCAGCCAGGGCGTGGGCCGCTCGCTGCGCGCCGCCCTCGAATACGCCGCCACACCGCACTGGGCCGTGGGCGCCACGCTGGACGTGGACCGCTCCGACGGCTACGCGCCAACCCAGCTGACCCTTTACCTGCGCTACCTCTTCTCGCCGGTGGTGGCGCCGCACCCGGAGCGCCCGCGCCCGGTGGAGCCCTACTCCAGTTTCTGAGGCCACTGACCGAAATGTCCATCATGAGCCCCACCTCTGTCCTGCCCGTGTCCCCCGCTTCGCACCCCCTGCCGCCGCTGCGGCGTCTGGGCGTCCGCCTGGGTCTGGCCCGTCCCCCGGTGGCCGCCCCGGTGCCGCTGGGCCTGGCCCAGCTGCCCGACGGCGTGGACCAGCTGCCCGTCGGGGCGCCGGTGGCGCTGTGCTGGCCGCCGATGGAAGCCGCCCAGCGCTGGCTGACCCGGCTGCTGCTCACGCTGCTGGAACGCCAGACCGTGATGCTGGTGGCCCACGACGCCGGCTGGGTGGATGCGCTGCTGGCCGACTCCGGGCTGGCGGCCGCCCGCGAACAGGACCGGCTGAAGGTCTGGCTGCTGGCCCGGCCGGACGTGGCTCTGCCCGAGCTGCTGGACGAACTGCCCCAGGCGGGCTGGGAAGAAGGCCAGGCGCTGTTCCTGGTCTCGCCGCAGCCGCTGCTGCGGGCGCCCACGGTGCAAGCCAGCCTGCGCCAGGGCGCGGCGCTGCAACGCTGGTGCGCCCAGCGCAGCGCACCGGTGATCTTCGGCCACCCGGTGTCGGACGGGGTTGGCCCCCTGTTGGCGGCCCTGCATGGCCTGGGCGACACCTTCGAGCACATTGCCGGTCTGGCCCTGGATGCCGGCCAGCTGCTGTGGTGGGTGGACCGCTGGAACACCCCCACCGGCCCGGTGCTGCAGCACCGCTACGGGCTGCAGACCGACGCCGAGGGCGCACTGACCTACAACGGGCTGGAGGTGCAGGGCCATGACCTGACCCTGATGACCGCCCCGGACGCCGAGCGCGTGATCGCCACCGAAGAGGCCTTGGGTGGCCTGCGCGGCCTGCCCCCGGGCTGGCAGATGGTGGCCGACTGGCCCGCCGCGGTGGCCGCCGCCCACGACTGCCGGGCCGCCACCGTGCTGCTGCATGCCGGCGCGGCCAGCGACTTCCCGGCCCTGGCCGAAACCGTCTACACCCTGCGCCAGCAGCACCCCCGGTTGCTGAAGATCCTGGTGCGCGAGACCCACGACAAGCTGCGCGCCCACGCCGAACTGGCGCTGGGCGCGGCCGGCGCCAACCGGGTGATCTACCGCGAGCTGGAACTGTCCCGGCTGGAGCGCCAGATCACCGACCTGCGCAGCACCGTCTACCCGCAGCAGCTGCCGGCCACGCTGGCCGAGGCACTGGCGCCCTTCCAGCCCGACCCGGTGCGCGGCTACCTGCCGCCGCAGGCCTTCTGCACCCAGGTGCGCCACACGCTGCAGCGCAGCGCGGCCACCGGCCTGAGCCATGTGCTGGTGCGGCTGCTGCTGCAGAACCATGTGCCGCACCTGGACGCCCTGCGCGCCGTGCGTGCGCAGCGCGACGGTGATGTGGTCACCGCCGACGAGCGCTCGCTCTGGGTCTTCCTGTACGGCTGCGCCCCGACCACGGCCGAGGCCACGCTGGAGCGCGTCTTCGCGCTGCCGCTGACCGAGCTGTTCGCCAGCTCGGTGATCGACACCACGCCGGACGGCATGCTGACCCTGCTGGAACCGGTGGCCCAGGCCGCCCGCCTGGGCCGCCTGACCGACCACAGCCTGGCCCTGGCCACCCTGCGGCCGGACGACGCCGCCCCCGCCGCTGCGGCGACGTCAATCGTGGTCCCGCCTCAACCGGCGGCAGCCCTGTGGCCCGCCCTGACCCCCGCCCTGCTGCCCCGCGAGCAGCCCAACCCCATGCCCACGGTGCAGCCCCGCCTGCCGCGGCTGCGCCCGGCCCCGATGCCGGCCCGGGACCCGCGACCCGCGCCCCAGCAAGAAGGGGCCCGGCATGCTGCTTGAAGCCCTGCTCTGGATGCTGGCCGGCCTGGTGCTGGCCCCCTTCCTGGCCCGTGGTCTGCGCCAGCTGCCCGGCCTGAACTGGCGGCACACTCTGCGCACGCTGCGGCCCTACCGTGGGCCGGCTGAACGCGCGGCCGAGGCCCATCCGGCTCCCCACGAGGCACCATGACCCGCCCGCTGCATCACACCGTCGTCTTCGCCGGCCTGCTGGGCGGCGTGGGCCAGACCACGCTGGTGGCCAACCTGGCCCACCTGCTCGCCAGCGAGGGCGTGCCCTGCCTGGCGCTGGAATGGAACGCCCAGAACAGCCTGGCGCTGCACCTGGGCGCCGAACAAGCGCCCACCAAGGGCTGGTACGGCCGCTTCGTGGCCGGCAGCTGGATCGGCGACGCGGTGCTGGCCAACGACGCCGGCGTGCGCTGCCTGCCGTTCGGCCCGCTGCCGCCGGCCGCCGGCCAGGCCCTGCAGCGTCTGCACGAGCAACCGGACTGGCTGGCCGAACAGCTGCAACGCCTGGACCTGCCGGCCGACGCCTGGGTGCTGATCGACGCCGCGGCCGCCTCGCCCTGGACCGTCCAGGCCCTGCGCTGCGCCGACCAGCTGGTGGTCGGGCTGGAGGCCTCGGCCCGCGCACTGCAACTGGCCGGTCCGGTCGACCGCCTGACGCACGCGATCCCGCCACAGGCCCAGCTGGGCCTGGTGCTGAACCGTTTCGACCCGCGTCGCCCCTCGCACGGCCGCTGCCTGACGCTGCTGGAGCGCCAGTGGAGCTCGCGGCTGGCTCCGCACCTGGTGCATGAGGACGAGACCTGCGCCAACGCCCTGGAACAGGCTGCCTGCGTCTGCGTCGCGGCCGAACAGGCCCAGTCGGCGCATGACTTCAACGGCGTGCTGCGCTGGCTGCAGGCCCGTGCCCGCCACCCCGCCGCGGGAGCCGTGACGCCATGAGCCTGCAGCGCCTGTTGTGGATCTGGGCCTCGCTGCTGCAGGTGGAGCGGCCGGCGCAGCTGTCGTGCTGGCTCTGGCGCCTCTTCGTGCGCCCGCCGGCCGGCCGCGCAGCGGTCGAGCTGAGCCTGGACCAGGTGCCCGACCCGCTGGACGGTCTGGCCCGGCAACTGGGCCTGACCCGGCCGGCCGCGCTGTGGCGCTGGCTGCTGGCCAGCCTGGTGCTGCCGGCGGCAGCCCGGGCGGCGGTGGCCCTGCGCCGCGCCGCCGGCTGGCAGCGGGCCCGGCAGGCACTGGCCTGGCTGGCCCAGGTGCTGTCGCCGCTGGGCCGGGGCGTGGCCTGGGCCCTGGAACGGTTGTTGGGCGGCGCCTGGCAGCTGCTGGGGGTGGCGCTGGTGCTGCCCGGGCGCTGGCTGCTGCGTGGCTTCGACCGGGCGGCCGCCACCGTCGACCGCTCGGGCCTGGGCCCGGCCCTGGCCCGCGGCCTGACCCCGGTGCTGCGTCAGCGCGGCATCAGCACGGTGCTGCTGGTCCTGGCCGGCCTGGCGCTGGTGTCGGTGGTGACCACGCCGTTCAACGGGCTGGGCCAGTTCCTGTTCCTGCTGCTGTGCTGGGCCCTGGCGCTGCTGCTGCGCCGCCTGCCGGGCCGCTACCCGGCCATCGCGCTGGCCACCATCGGCCTGCTGGCCATGGGCCGCTACGCCTGGTGGCGCCTGACCACCACGCTGCAGTTCGACTCCACCGTGGAGGCCCTGCTCGGCTACGGCCTGCTGACGGCCGAGGTCTACACCTGGCTGATCTTTCTGCTGGGTTTCATCCAGACCATTTACCCGCTGCAGCGCCAGCCCGCGCCGCTGCCGGAGGACCGCCATCTCTGGCCCACGGTGGACGTGTTCATCCCCACCTTCAACGAGCCCACCAGCGTGGTGCAGCCGACGCTGCTGGCCGCGCTGTCGATGGACTGGCCGGCCGACAAGCTCAAGATCTACCTGCTGGACGATGGCCGGCGCGAGGAAATGCGCGCGCTGGCCGAGCGGCTGGGGGTGCAGTACCTGACCCGGCCGGACAACCGCCACGCAAAGGCCGGCAACCTGAACCATGCGCTGCAGTTCAGCCAGGGTGAACTGGTGGCCGTGTTCGATGCCGACCACATCCCCACCCGCTCCTTCCTGAAGTCCAGCGTGGGCTGGTTCCTGAAGGACCCGAAGTGCGCGATGGTGCAGACACCGCACCACTTCTTCTCGCCCGACCCGTTCGAGCGCAACCTGGGCACCTTCCGCCGCGTGCCCAACGAGGGTTCGCTGTTCTACGGCCTGGTGCAGGACGGCAACGACTTCTGGAACGCGACCTTCTTCTGCGGCTCCTGCGCGCTGCTGCGCCGGGCCCCGCTGATGGAGGTCGGCGGCATCGCGATCGAGACGGTGACCGAGGACGCCCACACCGCCCTCAAGCTGCACCGGCACGGCTACAGCACCGCCTACATCCACCAGACCCAGGCGGCCGGCCTGGCCACCGAAAGCCTGTCGGCCCACGTCGGCCAGCGCATCCGCTGGGCCCGCGGCATGGCCCAGATCCTGCGCGTGGACAACCCCTTGCTCGGCAAGGGCCTGAGCCTCTGGCAGCGGCTGTGCTACGTCAACGCGATGCTGCACTTCCTGTTCGGGCTGCCACGGCTGGTGTTCCTCACCGCGCCGATGGCCTACCTGTTCTTCGACTGGCACATCATCCACGCCAGCTCGCTGATGGTGGCGCTCTACGTGGTGCCCTACATGCTGCTGGCAACCATCGCCAACGCCCATGTGCAGGGCGAGCACCGGCATTCGTTCTGGGCCGAGGTCTACGAGACGGTGCTGGCCTGGTACATCGTGCTGCCCACCACAGTGGCGCTGCTGGCCCCGCAGCACGGCAAGTTCAACGTCACCGCCAAGGGCGGGCTGGTGGAGAAGCCCTACTTCGACTGGAGCATCTCCACGCCCTACATCGTGCTGGTGGGCCTGAATCTGGCCGCAGCCATCACCGGCCTGCTGCGGCTGACCGTGTTCAGCAGCCCAGAGCCCGCCACCGTGGTGCTGAACCTGGTCTGGACCCTCTACAGCCTGCTGATGCTGGGCGCCGCGATCGGCGTGGCCTCGGAATCGCGTCAGGTGCGCCATTACCAGCGAGTGAACACCAAGCTGCCGGCCACGCTGTACCTGCCCGACGGCCGGGTGCTGCACTGCGAGTGCACCGACTACGCGATGAGCGGCCTGGGCCTCGCCGGCCTGGGGGCGCTGTCCCTGCAGCGCGGTGAGACGGTGCAGGTCGGGCTCTGGCGCGACGGCCGCGAATGCGTCTTCCCGGGTGAAATCAGCAACCTGCACCTGGGCATGGCCGGGGTGCGGCTGGACCACCTGTCGCTGGCCCAGCAGGTCGAGCTGGTGCAGTGCACCTTCGCCCGGCCCCAGGCCTGGCAGGGCTGGAACCTGACCCAGCAGCAAGACCACCCGATGCGCGGCCTGAAGGAAATCACCGTGCTCGGCCTGGACGGCTACCGCAAACTGGTCCACACCCTGCGTGAGCGCCTGCAGGCCTGGCACGATGCCCGCCAGCAGCGCCGCGCGGCCCCCTCTCTTCCTGTCCTGCCTCTGCGATGAACGCCTGGAGTCTCTACTTTCTTGCCAAGGTCGGCCTGCACTTTGCCGGCACGCTGCGCCTGCACTGGCTGCCCAACCTGGTCTTCGCCCTGGCCCTGCTGTGGCCGCTGCCCGAAGGCCGGGCCCGCCGCGTGCGCGCCTGGCTGGCCTGGCCGGTGGCGATCGCGCTGCTCTACCAGGACTCCCTGCTGGGTTCGCCCGATCGCCTGGTCGGCCAGATCAAGGGCCTGTCAGGCTTCAGCGCCGGCTACCTGTTCGAGCTGCTGACCCGGGCCGTGCAGCCCAGCTGGCTGCTGGCCACCGTGCTGGCCTTCGCGGCCTACGCGGTGCTGTCGCGCTGGCTGCGTTTTTCCACGTTGGCCGTGCTGGCGATCCTGAGCGTGCCGCTCAGCCAGCTGATCCAGAAGCCCGAGCATTTCGGCGGCACGGCCCTGGCCGCGGCCACCGGCAGCCCGGCGGCCGGCAGCAGCGCCGCCACGGCCGCGGCGGATTCGCCCGATGCCCTGCTGAGCCGCTTCTACGCCCACGAGCAGCAGCGCCGGCTCAGCTTCCCGGCCCAGGGCAAGCCGCCGTTCGATCTGATCGTGATCCACGTCTGCTCGCTGGCCTGGGACGACCTGGACTTCGTCGGCCAAAGCCAGCCGGCGGTGCTGCAGCGCTTCGACCTGGTGTTCAAGCAGTTCAACAGTGCGGCCAGCTACAGCGGGCCGGCGGCCATCCGGGTGCTGCACGGCAACTGTGGCCAGCGAAACCACACGCAGATGTACGACGCCACGGACCCGGGCTGCCTCACCTTCCCAGCCCTGGAGAAGGCCGGTTTCAAGACCGAGGGCCTGCTCAACCACGACGGCCACTACGACGGCTTCCTGCAGACCGTCGAGCAAAGCGGCGGCCTGGCCGGCAAGATGCAGCCCAACACGGCGGCGCCGGCCGTGATGCAGAGCTTCGACGGCTCGCCCGTGCGCGACGACGGCGTGCTGCTCAGCCAGTGGTGGAAGCAGCGCGTGGCCCAGGGTGGCGCCCCGGTGGCGCTCTACTACAACACCATCAGCCTGCACGACGGCAACCGGGTGCCCGGCTACAGCTCCCGCAGC
>JAYSCA010000090.1:0-7917 GCA_041915165.1 Ideonella sp. | reverse complement strand
AATGGCGCAGGCGCTGCCAGGCCGGCGCGCCCATCCAGGCGGCCTTGCCTTCGTCCAGGGATTCCGGCCCGCCCAGGGTCAGGCCCACGCGGGTCAGGTACTGGGCCGCGCCCAGCTGGTCCATGGCCTGGAACATGGCCGGCGCGGTGAAGGGCGTGCCGAAGCCGTAGGCGCAGATGGCGGCGTTGTTCATGTTGCCGCCCCAGGCCACGTGGCGCAGCGGCATCAGCAGGGTCAGGGCCTGGGCCTTCAGGGCCTCGGGCATCCGGTCGGCCAGACCACGCTGCTCGACGAACTGGAAGTTGGCCTCCATCGCCTCCTGCTGCCGGGCGCGGGCCATGGTCCAGGTGGCGTAGTAGTACTGGCGCGGGTCGCGCAGCACGTTCCAGTCGGCCAGGCGGATGGCACTGCGCGTCGGGTCGAACAGCGCATGGGCCGGGTCCCAGGTAGGCCGGTAGTGGAAGTTGGTCAGGGCCTGGGCCCCGAGGGTGGCTTCCTGGTAGCGGGAGGCCGGCTTGTCGCCGCCCTGAGCCTGGGCCACATGGCTGAAGGTGTGGCGCAGCGGTTGGATCTCGCGGGCCTGCAGATCGATGTTCATCGGGCGTGTCTCCTGTCGTTTCAGCGGCCGTCCGCGGGGCCATCCAGCCGTTCGACGCGGTGGGTCGCGCAGAACGCCTCGAAGGCAGGCCCGGGCAGCATCAGTTCCACCGACAGTTCCGGCCAGCCGATGGCGAAGTCGAAACTCACGAGGCCGTCGTCCCGCACCGCCTGCACCCGCACGAACTTGCGCAGCACCACGGGGGTCTGGGGCTCGGTCGAAGGGGTGTGGAGGGTGTCGGTGTTCACGGCGGTCTTCCGGTCAGTGGGTAGGCCTCTTTTGCGAAGGGCATGCCAGGAAGACGCTCACGGGCCTGAAATCTCGATATTTCAAGGGAAAACCCCAAAATTCGACCCCTCAGCGGATCCCCTCCGGCCCCCTGGAACGAGACAGCCCGGTGTGGGCAAGCCGGGGATTTCCCTGGCGCCTCTTGGATCAGATGCATCAAATGACGCACAATGCCGCGACGGGCCTCACCAAATGATCAAAAGAACCGCGGCGCCCGGCTGACCGTGCAGAAACAACAGGTCGCCAGAATCTCGAGATTCAAGCGACCCAGGATGGAGACAACGTGGCCGCCCCCAAGAACCGCCCCCCGACCGACGACGACCTGCGCCGTCTGCTGCGCTTCTCGCCCGAGAGCGGCGCCATCTGGCTGGGTGAGCACCGCATGGTGCTGATGGACACCCAGGCGCTCAGCGCCCTGCGGCGCGACCTGCTGGGCTCGGTGGGCCCCGAGCACACCCGCCGACTGCTGACCCGCATGGGCTACGCCTGCGGGCTGCGCGACGCCGAGTTCGCCCGCCGCCGCCGACCCGACCGCCCCGCCGAGGAGATGTTCCAGGTGGGCCCGCAACTGCACATGCTCGAAGGCGGCGCCCGCGTGTCCCAGATCTCGCTGACCCTGAACGTGCTCACCGGCCAGTACCACGGCCGCTACCGCTGGGACGACTCCTGGGAGGCCCATGCCCACCGCCAGCTGTTCGGCCCGGCCGAGGAGCCGGTCTGCTGGACCCTGCTGGGCTATGCCAGCGGCTACACCAGCGCCTTCATGGGCCGGCTCATCCTGTTCAAGGAGACGCAGTGCGCCGCCTGCGGCGCCGACCACTGCCTGATCGAAGGCCGCCCGATCGAGGACTGGCCTGACGGCGAGCAGCACCGCACCTATTTCGAGGACGACTCGCTGCTGGACAAGATCGAGGCCCTGAGCCGCCAGGTGGAGGCCCTGACCACCACCGAGCCCGACGCCGAGGCGGGCATGCTGGTCGGCAGCTCGCCGGCCTTCCAGCAGGCTCATGACCTGCTGCGGCGGGCCGCTGCCACCCAGGTGTCCGTGCTGCTGACCGGCGAGACCGGCGTGGGCAAGGAGCGCTTCGCCCGCGCGCTGCATGCGCTGTCGGACCGGGCCAGCGGCCCCTTCGTCGCGGTCAACTGTGCCGCCCTGCCGGCCGAGCTGATCGAGGCCGAGCTCTTCGGGGTCGAGAAAGGCGCCTACACCGGCGCGCACGCCACCCGGGCCGGCCGCTTCGAGCGGGCCGATGGCGGCACGCTGTTCCTCGACGAGGTCGGCGACATGCCGCTGCCGGCCCAGGCCAAGCTGTTGCGGGTGCTGCAAGAAGGCGAGGTCGAGCGTCTGGGCGCCGAGCAGCCGCGCAAGGTCAATGTGCGCCTGGTGGCCGCCACCAATGTGGACTTGGAGGCCGCGGTGGCGGCCGGCCGTTTCCGGCGCGACCTGCTCTACCGCCTCAACGTCTACCCCATTCCCATCCCGGCGCTGCGCGAGCGCACGGCCGACATCGCCCCGCTGGCGCAACACCTGCTGCAGCGCTACGCGGCCCAGCACCACAAGCGGCTGCTGGGTTTCAGCGACCGTGCGCTGACGGCCCTGCAGGCCCACGACTGGCCGGGCAATGTGCGCGAGCTGGAGAACCTGGTCGAGCGCGGCGTGATCCTGGCGCTGCCCGGCGGCACCATCGACGTGGCCCACCTGTTCCCCAACTTCCGCGACACCGACAGCGATGCGCTGGATCCGCAGGGCCGACTGGCCGCCGCCCCGACAGCGGACGAACGGGTGCTGTGCGAACGCATCCTGGACAGCGGCGTCTCGCTGGACGCATTGGAAGAGCAGCTGCTGAACCTGGCGGTGGAACGCGCCCAGGGCAACCTGTCCGGCGCGGCACGCCTGCTGCAGATGACCCGCCCCCAGCTGGCCTACCGGCTCAAGCGCCGCCAGGCCGGCGAACCCACACTCGCCCACGACGTCGAGGAACCCTGATGCTGCCCCCCGAGCGTTTTTCGGCCCACCGCCTGTCCAGCGACACCCAGGCCCCGCGCACCCTGGTGGAACGGTCCTACCTGGCCCTGCGCCAAGACATCATCAATGGCACGCTGGCCCCGGGCGCCCGGCTGCGGGTGGAGCACCTGAAGGACCACTACGGCGTGGGCGCCGGCACCCTGCGTGAAGCCCTGGCCCTGCTGCTGTCGGACGCGCTGGTGGTGGCCGAAGGCCAGCGCGGCTTCCGGGTCACGTCCATCTCGCTGGCCGATCTGGAAGACATCACCGCCACCCGCGTGATGCTGGAGACCGACGCACTGCGCCAGTCCATCCGCCATGGCGACGCCGCGTGGGAGCAGCAGCTGACCGAAGCCTTCGAGGCCCTCAGCCAGGCCGAGCAGCGGCGCGGCGGCCTGGACCCGCTGCCCTGGGAGCAGGCCAACAAATGCTTCCACGAGGCCCTGATCGCGGCGCACCGCTCGCCCTGGACCAAGTACCTGTTGAGCATCCTCTACCGCCAGGCCGAGCGTTACCGGCACGTGGCGATCCGTCTGGGCGCCCAGACGCCCCGCCACCGCGACGTGCACCGCGAGCACACCGACATCTACCAGGCCGCCCTCGCGCGCCAGGAGGCCCGCGCCGCGCTGGCCCTGGAGGCGCACATCCAGCTGACCTGCGACCTGCTGCGCCAGGCTGTGCGCGACCCCTTGACGCCGCTCAGCCTGCCGCAGGCGCAGATCGCCTAAGCTGGCCGGCGCTCTCCCCGACGCGAGGCAGGGGCACTGTCGCCCTGCCATGCAAGCGTCTTGATTTTGGCGTCCAATGTCGCCCGGCGCACGTTCCTGACGCGCCCCTGTGTTTCCTTCTCACCAGCGCCGATCCCCGCATGCCCATCCGACTGAACGAGCTCACCCCCGAACGCCTGGCCGGCCTGCGCCGTGGCATCGAGAAGGAGAGCCTGCGCAGCCTGCCCGACGGTTCGCTGGCGCTCACCCCGCATCCGGCGCTGCTCGGCTCGGCCCTGACCCATCCGTACATCACGACCGACTTCAGCGAGTCGCAGGTCGAGCTGGTGACCGGCGCCCACCCCACCGCGCTGGACTGTCTGGCCGAGCTGGACCACCTGCACCAGCTGACCTACCAGGCCATCGGCAACGAGCGGCTGTGGGTGTCCAGCATGCCCTGCCACCTGCCGCCGGACGACGAGATCCCAGTCGCCCACTACGGCACGTCCAACATCGCGCAGGCCAAGACGGTCTACCGCATGGGGCTGAGCCACCGCTATGGCCGGCGCATGCAGACCATCTCGGGCATCCACTACAACTGGTCGCTGCCCGGCCTGAGCAGCGCCGAGTACTTCGCGCTGATCCGCAACTTCCGCCGCCATTCCTTTTTGCTGCTCTACCTGTTCGGCGCCTCGCCGGCGGTGGACGAGGGCTTCGTGGCCGGCCGGCCGCACGGCCTGCAAAAGCTCGGCCGCCACAGCCTGTACCTGCCGCACGCCACCTCGCTGCGCATGGGCCGGCTGGGCTACCAGAGCGATGCGCAGGCCAGCCTGCGGGTCAGCTACAACTGCCTGAACAGCTACGCCGCCTCGCTGCAGGACGCCCTCACCCGACCTTACCCGGCCTATGAAGCCATGGGCATCCAGGATGGCCAGGGTGAGTACCTGCAACTGGGCACCACGCTGCTGCAGATTGAAAACGAGTTCTACAGCACCATCCGCCCCAAGCGCGTCATCCGCTCGGGCGAGCGGCCGCTGCACGCGCTGCGCGAACGCGGCGTCGAGTACGTCGAGGTGCGCTGCATGGACCTCGACCCCTTCGAGCCGCTGGGCATCAATGCGCTGACCTCGCGCTTCCTGGACATCTTCCTGCTGCACTGCGCGCTCAGCGACAGCCCGGACGACACGCCCGATGAACTCAGCGCGATGGTGTTGAACCTGCACCGCACCGCCGCCCGCGGCCGCGAACCTGGCCTGCTGCTGGAGCGCGGCGACCAGACCGTGCTGCTGACCGACTGGGCGGCCGAGCTGCTGGCCGAGCTGGAGCCCATCGCCCGCTACCTGGACAGCTCGCCGCTGGGCAGCGGCCATCAGGCCGCGCTGACCGAAGCGCGCCAACGCCTGGCCGATCCGGCGCTGACCCCCTCGGCCCGCGTGGTGGCCACGCTGCAGCAGCATGCGCTGGAGTACGTGGACTTCGTGCGCCAGCGCTCGGACGCCGTTTGGCAGGCCTTCCAGGGCCGCAAGCTGGACCCGGCCGCGCAGGACCGCTGGACCCGCATGGCGCAGGAATCCCTGGCCGAGCAGGCCCGGCTCGAAGCCAGCGAGACGCAGGACTTCGAGGCCTTCCGCCAGGACTACGTCAGCGCGCAGCGGCTGGGTTGAGGGCGCCCGATGCGCATTCCCGACGATGCCCTGCTGGCCTGGAACCCGGCCGACCGCGCCGAGGCCCAGGCCCTGATCGCGGCGGTGCAGGCCAGCGCCAGCCAGCACGCCATTGAGCTGCCGGCCCCGCCTGACGAGCCCACCACCTGCTGCGGCCGCGGCTGCATCGGCTGCGTCTGGGAGGGCTACTACAGCGCCCTGGCCTACTGGCGCGACGAATCGGTGCTGCGCTGGGCCGACTGAACCGGCCGCCGGGCCGATCGGGTGAGGCCGCTACACTCGGCCCATGGTGGAAGCACACGTCCTGATCGGCAACACGAACACCCGCAAATCCACGCTGCTGCGCTGCCTGAGCGGCTGCTTCAACCGCAGCGTGCGCGACATGGAGACCGTGCAGGGCCAGAAGTTCAAGCTCTACGCCCGCGCCTCCGCGCTGCAGGAGAGCCGCACCACGGTGGCCGCCTTCCAGGAGGAAGTGGCCCGCAGCCGCTGCCAGCACGTGCTGTTCTCGCTCTGGCCCGGCCCGCACCCGAACGACCCCGAAGCCTGGCCGGACGCGCTGGCCTACCTGGCCGCGCTGCGGCAGGCCGGTTGGGCCATCCGCCATGCGGCGGTGCTGGGCGCGCAGCCGCTGCGCCCGCAGGCCGACGCGGTGCTGACCCTGCCCAGCGTGCTCGATCAACCGATCAACACCAGCGCCGCTCAGCTGCGCCAGCACCTGGGCTGGAAGTAAAGCGGAGGCTCAGGACGACGCCACGGCCCGCGGTCGCAGCGTCACCGGCGCCTCGGTCACGGCAGCCTGGCGCGCGCGCAGCTGCCCGCAACCACCGTCCACGTCCTGCCCGGCCGAATGGCGCAGCTTGGTCAGCACGCCCCGGCGGTGCAGATGGCGCGCCAGCGCGGCCGCCTTCTCCCAGGCCGGCCGCTTGTAGGGCAGATCGGGCACCGCGTTGTACGGGATCATGTTGAGCATCGCGTAGCGGCCCTGGAACAGGGCCACCAACGCGTCCATCTCGGCCTGGCTGTCGTTCACGCCCTCGATCAGCGTCCACTGCACCTGCAGCGGATAGCCGGTGGTGCGGGCGTAGGCCTCTGCGCGCGCCATCAGCTCGGCCGGCGCGATGCGCGGCGCGCGCGGCAGCAGTTCGGCCCGCAGGTCCGCCCGCGTGGTGTGCAGCGACAAGGCCAGCGCCGGCTTGACCCGGCCCAGCGGCAGACGCTCAAAGGCGCGCTCATCCCCGACGGTGGAGAACACCAGGTTCTTGTGGCCGATGTTGCCCAGCGTGCCCAGCAGGTCGATGGCCTCCAGCACGTTGTCCAGGTTGTGGGCCGGTTCGCCCATGCCCATGAACACCACCTTCTTGACGGCCCGGCGCTGGCGCGCCAGCGCCACCTGGGCCACGATCTCCGCGCTGCCCACCTGGCGCAACAGGCCATCGCGCCCGGTCATGCAGAAGCGGCAGCCCACCGCACAGCCCACCTGGGTCGACACGCACAGCCCGTCGCGCGGCAGCAGCACGCTCTCCACCGTCTGGCCGTCCTGCAAGGCCACCAGCAGGCGGGCCGCGCCGTCCTCGGCCGGATGCTCGGACTGCAGGCGCACCAGCCCGTCCAGCGTGGCCATCAGCGCCGGCAGGTCCTCGCGCACGGCCTGCGGCAGAAAGTGCTCGATCTTGCGCCGGCTGGCCTCCATCGGCTTGGCCTGCACCCAGTGGCGCAGCACCCGGTCCTGGTGGACCGGCAGGGCCCCCAGGGCCTGGAGACGGTGGCGAAGATCGGCAATGCGCATGGGGAGATTGTCTCCGCTTCGTGTCACAGGGCGTATGCTTACTCCTGGTTACTCCCCTGCCTGCCATGCCACCTCTGCTGCAATTTCTCGACTTCGACTTCAGCGAGGACACCGATGGTCACGGCGTCTTTGACGCCATGGCTTCGGTCGGCACCCTGCATTGGCTGGCCCTGCAGACCGAAACTGCGCAGGTGCTGAACTGGGCGCTGGACACCTTTCCCAACGGCCCCGGGCCGCTGGAAGACGGCAATGAATGGCAGTTCGAGCTCAGTGCCAGCCGGGAATGGTCGGCCGACGAAGGCCTGCGCTATGACACCGCGCGCCGCCAATTCAGCAGCCAGGCCAGCGACACCCAGGGCGTGCGCCACACGCTGGCCCTGACCCTGAGTGGTGGCCCGGCCTTTTGCGACGCCCTGCGCGAGGCCTTTCCACCCAGCGACGACTGATTCGCGCGGCAATAGGTTGGGATATTCGGGTGTATATCTAATTGATAATGATTCGCATTAAATAAATACCCGATCGGAAACCCTGACTTACCCGGCGTCAAGTCATCCAAATCAAATTCATCGACGTTCAGGCATCGTAAGATCAGACAAAATCGTCATGGGTATATGACGAGGGCTTTCAAAGCAGGCTGTCTGCGGAAAGTCTTGTGTGTGATTGGTGAACCCTCACGACAGGCGGGTTTGCCGATGCCTAGAGCGCCTGTCCATCTCACTCACGGAGAATCCATGTCCACCAATCGTCGCGTCTTCATGATGACCGTTGCTGCCGTCGGTACCGGCCTGACCGCCGCCCGCGCCATGGCGCAAGCCAAGCTCGACGAGAAGGATCCGCAAGCCGTCAGCCTGGGTTATGTGGCTGAC
>JAYSCA010000089.1:0-8029 GCA_041915165.1 Ideonella sp. | reverse complement strand
GCACGCAGGTGTTCTACCGACTGCAGAGCGAGCGGGTGGCCCAGCTGTGCCGGGCCGTCTGCACCCAGATCGCGATCGAGCTCGATGACGTGGGCGAGCTGTCCACCGAAGAGCAGTTGCTCGGGGGCCGCCGGGTCTGAACGCCGGCGCCCGGCACTTCCTTTCGAAAGGCCGGACATGGATGACACGACGAGGCCCGCGCGCGGGCTGGACGCGGGCCGCCGCCGTTGGCTGCAAGAGGCCCTGACGGTGGCCGCCGCCACGCCGGGCTGGGCCCGGGGGGCGCCGTCACCCGCGGCCCCCTGGGCCACCGTGGGGGCGCCGCTGCGGCTGACGGACGTGCCGCTGCTCGAAGGCGGCGTGTTCCGCGCGGCGCAGGCCGAGGGGCAGGTGCTGGTGCTGTACTACTGGGCCAGCTGGTGTCCGTTCTGCGCCCAGCAGACGCCCTGGATGGAGAAGCTCTGGCAGGCCCAGCGTCAGCACGGGCTGGTGGTGCTGGGCCTGTCCATCGACGCGCAGGCGGCCGATGCCATCGCCTACCGGGCCCGCAAGGGCTACACCTTCCCCTGTGGCCTGCTGGCCGGGGAGGTGGCCCGTGCGCTGCCCAAGCCCAAGGGCTTGCCGGTGACGATCGCCCGCGGGCGCGATGGCCGGGTGGCTGCCGCGGAAACCGGGCAGCTCTTTCCCGAGGACGTCGAGGCGCTGGCGCGCTTTCTCTGAACCGGGCGGGTTCAGAAGAACACGATGCCGCCCACCGACAGGGTGCGCACCTTGGAGTCGGTGGCGTCGTTGGTCTGCTTCTCGTGGTTGAACTCGCCCACCAGGGTGATGTACTTGTTCAGCGTGTGATAGACGCCCAGCGTGAACGCCTTGCGCACGTTCTTCGGCCCGCCGAAGACGGCCGCCGTGGCGCCGTTCTCGTCGGTGCTCTGGCCGTAGTTGACGCCCAGCTTGGTGTCACCCAGCTTGTAGGTCACCTGGGCCAGGTAGCCCTTGGAGTCGGTGCGCTGGCCGGCGCCATCGCTGCCGCCCAGGAACTGGGCGCCGATGGTGGACAGGCCCAGGCCCTTGGCCTTGAAGCCGTAGAGCACGCCTTCGAAGCCGTTCAGGCCGGCCTTCACGCCCAGCTCGTAGCCCTGCGCGGTGAAGGGTTCGGTGGTGCAGCTGCCGCCCGAGCAGCTGGTGCTCTGGTGCACCAGGCCGGTCCAGACCTTGCCCGGAGCGGCGCCTTCCCAGCTGTAGCTGGCGCTGGCCTGCAGGCTGGGTGACTTGGTCTCGTCACCGGCGTACTTGCTGGGCTGGAAGATGCCGATCGCCCCTTGCAGGCCGTTGAGCTTGGGGGTGTTGTAGCTGATCTGCGGCTGGAAGCCGGTGTACATGTAGCCGTGGCCGATCATGCCGAAGGTGGTGTTGAACGGCATCGCGGCATTGGAGGTGCCGCCCACGCCCAGCAGCGTCATGTCCGACAGCACGATGTCCTGGGCGAACAGGCCGATGTCGCGGCCCAGCTTCAGGTGGCCCCAGCCTTCGTTGCCGAACTGGAAGTAGACGTTGCGGGTGTCGATCTGCGAGTAGGCCCCGGGCGTGTTGCCGGCGGCACCATCGGGCAGGCCGACGACGGTGGAGTTGTTGACGATGCCGGGCGCGAAGCCGAAGTGCACCTTGATGTCCTGGTCCGCCGCCTTGGCCGTGGCCACGAAGTTCAGCCAGCCCGGCAGCAGGCCGTTGGACACCATGCTGTTGGTGGTGCTGGTCTCGGTGCCGGTGGCCTTGTCGGTGACCTTGTCCTCGCGGTTCAGATAGAAGCCGTTGACCGTGCCGTTGATGTCCAGCGTCACATCGCCTTGGGTGAAGCCGACGGCCTGGGCCGACAGGCCGGTGCTGGCCAGCAGCGTGAGGGCGGCCGCGCGGGCCAGAGCGGTGGTGTGCATGGTGTGTCTCCGTTCGAATGGGTGGGTTGTCCCCTGCGCTGGGGCAGGTGCCCCCGCCCTGGCGCCAGTTCCATGCCACCCGCGTCGTCCCGCGCCGGGGCGGTTTTTCGGGGGTTAACCCGGCGCGCCGGCCCCAGGGCGTCGCAGGCCGGAACAGCCGGGCCTGATACAAACGGGGGGACGGTGTGCCACGGACGGCTTGTCCATTCGGGGCCGCACTGGGGCGGCGCGCCAATTCGCGACGTGTGGGCCGCGGTGCCGCGGCCCGGGCGGTGGCCGGTGGGTCGCGTCTCGGTGTAAATCCCGACCGTGGCCGACGGCGACGATGGGATGGAACTCAGCGGCCTCTGGGGTTTCCCACTGTGTGCGTGCGGGTGTCTGCGTCACTGGTGTCCCGTGTCTTTCCTCTCTTGACTGGTCTCTGCCCATGCACCCCCACATGCCCCTCATCGTCACCCTGGCCGCCGCGCTGGGCCTGGCCCTGCTGCTGGGCTTCATCGCGCTGCGTCTGCGCCTGCCGGCCCTGGTGGGCTACCTGGTGGCCGGCATGGCGCTGGGGCCGCACACGCCGGGCTATGTGGCCGACATGGGCCTGGCCTCCCAGCTGGCCGAGATCGGCGTGATGCTGCTGATGTTCGGCGTCGGGCTGCATTTCTCGGTGGCCGACCTGCTGGCGGTGCGCAAGGTGGCCGTGCCGGGCGCGGTGGTGCAGATGGGGGTGGCCACGGCGATGGGCGCCGGTCTGGCCTGGGCCTGGGGCTGGCCGGTGGCCGGGGCGGTGGTCTTCGGGCTGGCGCTGTCCGTGGCCAGCACGGTGGTGCTGCTGCGGGCCCTGGAAGCCCGCGGCGCGCTCGACTCGCACGAGGGTCGCATCGCGGTGGGCTGGCTGGTGGTGGAAGACCTGGCGATGGTGCTGGTGCTGGTGCTGCTGCCGCCGCTGGTGGGCCTGGCCACGGTGGGCGCGCCGGCGGGCGAGGACAGCGGGCCGTCCCTGGGGTGGACGGTGCTGCGCACCCTGCTGGCGGTCGGGGCCTTCGTGGCCCTGATGCTGCTGGTGGGCCGCAAGGTGCTGCCGCGGCTGCTCTGGCAGATCTCCCGCACCGGCTCGCGCGAGCTGTTCACGCTGGCGGTGATCGCGGTGGCGGTGGGCATCGCCTACGGGGCCTCGGCCTTCTTCGGGGTCTCCGTCGCGCTGGGGGCCTTCTTTGCCGGGCTGGTGCTGCGGGAGTCGGAGTTCAGCCACCGGGCGGCCGAGGAGTCGCTGCCGTTTCGCGACGCGTTCGCGGTGCTGTTCTTCGTCTCCGTCGGCATGCTGTTCGACCCCAAGGTGCTGCTGGAGCGGCCGCTGCAGGTGCTGGCGGTGGCGGCCGTGATCATGGTCGGCAAGTCGATGGCCGCGATGGCGCTGGTGCTGCTGCTGCGCTACCCGCTGAAGACCTCGCTGACCGTGGCGGCCAGCCTGGCGCAGATCGGCGAGTTCTCGTTCATCCTGGTCGGCCTGGGCGCGGCGCTGCAGGTCCTGCCGCCCGAGGCGGAGAGCCTGGTCGTGGCTGGGGCCCTGCTGTCGATCGCGCTCAACCCGGTGCTGTTCTCGATGGTGGAGCCGCTGCGCCGCGCGGTGCGGGCCCGGTCCCGTTGGGCGCGGGTGCTGGACGCCCGGCCCGACCCGCTGGCCGAACTGCCCGCCAGCACGGCCGAGCGCTACCTGGCCCGCCAGGTGGTGGTGGTGGGCTACGGTGCGGTGGGGCGCCAGCTGGTGCAGACCCTGGTGGCCCATGATGTGCCCTGTGTGGTGGTCGAGCAGCGGCGCGAGCGGGTCGAGGCGCTGCGGGCCCAGGGTCTGCAGGCGGTGGCCGGCGACGCGGCCGAGCCGGAGACCTTGATCCAGGCCCATCTGCACCAGGCGCGGCTGCTGGTGGTCACGGCCCCGGACACCACCAACACCTGCGCGATGATCCGCACCGCCCATGCGCTGCAGCCGGACCTGCCGGTGCTGGCGCGGGCCCACAACGATGCCGAAGCCGCGCTGCTGCAGGAGGCCGGGGTGAGCTCGGCCGTCCAGCCCCGCGAAGCCCTGGCCACGGTGCTGTTCGAGCGGGCCATGGACCGGCTCCGGCGCGACGGTGGGGTTGCGGCCTCTTAACCGGTGGTGCTTGCAGAAGCCAAAATTTCGGTGCTAGAATGTGAGCTTCAGTCGATGCCAAGCATTGATGTGAAGGGCTCTTAGCTCAGTTGGTAGAGCAGCGGACTCTTAATCCGTTGGTCGAGTGTTCGAGTCACTCAGGGCCCACCAACTTTTCTGAAAAGGGATCTGCCGCGAGGCAGGTCCCTTTTTGCATTTGGGGCTGCAGTCGGGGCTGCATTTCGGGCCTTTGGGGGGGCTTGGGGGCCTCGGCATCGTGGGGAGAGGTCAGCGACTGGCATGGTTCTGGCTGTCCCCAGGTTGGTACCCTGGCGCGTCGGTCGGCTTCGTCCGACACTCCAGGGTTTTGCCCCTGGCGGCCCGTGGAACACACCCTGGTTCCCGTGCCGGGTCCGCCGGGCTGTCGGCTACCCGCCGTTTTGCTGCATTGACCCGATGACGACCCTGTCTTCTCCTGCCGCCGGAACCCCGGACGGCCAACGCTGGGCCTGGCTGCCACGCCAGGGCACCTGGAAATACCACGCGCTGCTGGGGGCCCTGGGCATCCTGGTGCTGGGCCCCCTGGGCGGTGTCACCGCCGCCTACATGAACTTCGCCGTGGGTTTCTTCGTCGGCGGGCAGGTGCTGGCCGGCCTGCTGGGCTCGGTGGTCACCTTCGGCTACGGGGCCGAAGGCAAGCACGGCGCCAACTTCATCCAGACGGCGGCCGCCTCGGTGGCCAGCATGAGCGCGATGTGCGTGCTGATCCAGGCCATGGTCTGGATGGGGCTGCCACAGCCGCCGGTCTGGCAGTTGATGCTCTACATGCTGTGCATCGGCATGTTCGGTGCGGGGGTGGGCATGCTCTACACCCCCATCGTGGTCGACCGCCTGCAACTGACCTTCCCGTCGGGCCTGGCGGTGGCCAACATCCTGCGTGCGCTGACCGATCCGCGGCTGTTGCGCCAGTCGGTCGGCCGCCTGGGCGGTGGCATCGCCCTGGGACTGGCCGGCGGCATCGGCGCGGCCAAGATCGCGGCGGTGGCCGCCCTGGAGCTCTCCACCTCCACGCTGGGGGCGGGGCTGGTCGTGGGCGCGCGCATCGGCATTCCGGCCGTGGTGGCCGGCCTGACCGGCTTGGCCCTGTCGCCGTACTTCCTGTCGATCGGCTGGCTGCACGAGGGTGATCCGCCGCGCAAGATCATGTTCCTGATCGCGCTGGGCACCATCATGGGCGCGGCGCTGATCGACATCAGCCTGATCCTGCGCGAGGCCGTGCAGCGCCTGCAGGGCCGCGCGCCCGCCCGCGCGGTGGCGCCGCAGCAGGACTGGCAGCGCATCCGCACCGGCCGGGTGCTGGCCTGGGTGGCGTTCTGGGGTCTGGGCGTGGCCTTGAGCGGCCACTTCGTGCTGGGCCAGCCCTTCAAGTACCTGCTGATCGCGATCGCGCTGGTCTTCGTGTTCGGCCTGGTCAACGGCATCGCGCTGGGCATCAGCGACTCGACGCCGATCTCCTCGGCCTTCGTGGTGGCGGTGGTCATCATGGCCTCGGTCGGTCTGAAGGACCCGGTGATCGGCCTGATGGCGGGGGCGGTGCTGCTCACGGCCGTCGCGGTGGCCGGCGACATGCAGCAGGACCGCTCCACCGGCTGGCGCCTGGGCACCAACCGGGCGCTGCAGTTCCGCTACCAGGTGCTGGGCATCCTCGTCGGGGCGGTGCTGGCGGTGGGCTTTGCCCGCCTGTTCATGGCCGCCTACCCGGTGCTGCAGCTGGACCAGACGATCATGAAGGGCAGCGAGCAGCCGGCCAACTGGAGCGCGGCGATGACCTACAAGCTGGTGGGCGTGCTGCGCAGCCTGACCGAGGACAAGCCCTACCAGCGCACGGCCATCTGGATCGGCGTCGGCCTGGGCTTCGGGGTGGAGCTGCTGCGCAAGATCATCAAGTCCCGCGCGGGCTACCAGCGCTTCGTGGCGGGCGGCAAGCTGGGCCAGTCGACGGACTTCCTGCTGGATGCGGTGGTGCTGCCGTCGCCTTACGCCTGGTCCTTCGGCGGCTTCCTGAACCTCAGCACCTCGGTCTGGTTCGGCCTGGGCGGCGTGATCTCCAGCCTGATCAATGCGTTGCCGCAGAAGAAGCCGGCACCGGGCGAAGAGGAACTGCCGGCCGACATGAGCAGCACCTCGCTGATCGGCGGTGGGCTGATCGCCGGCGACGCCTTGGCCGCCCTGGGCCTGGGGGTGATTGGCCTGCTGGCTACACTGGCGGGCTGATCTGTTGCCCTTTTGTTCGGCCATGACCCAGCGCACCGTCACCCTCTACGGCATTCCCAACTGCGACACCGTCAAGAAGGCCCGCACCTGGCTGGCCGAGCAGGGTGTGGCCGTGCAGTTCCACGACTTCAAGAAGCAGGGCGTGCCGGCCGACCCTCTGGCGGCCTGGGTGGCGGCCGTGGGCTGGGCACCGTTGGTGAATCGGCAGGGCACCACCTGGCGCAAGCTGGATCCGGCCGCGCAGGCCGCCGTGACCGACGCCGCCAGCGCGATGGCGCTGATGCGTGAGCACGCCAGCGTGATCAAGCGCCCGGTGGTGGAGTGGCCGGATGGGGCGGTGACGGTCGGTTTCTCCGCCAGCGATTGGGCCACCCGGCTGGGCTGAGCGGCCGTCAGGCGATGTGCAGCGTCAGCGGCAGCTCGGAGCGGCCCCAGGCGCTTTCTTCTTCTTCCAGCAGATGCACGGTGCGGGGGCGGGCGTCCGCCCAGTCCTTCTTCAGCACCAGCCGGGCGATGCGCCCCTGGCGTTGGAGCTTCAGCGCCGCGGGTGGCACCTCGGTGCGGGCATGGCAACCGATGACGGCCAGGCGCAGGCACAGCAGCTGCCACAGCATCAGGTCGCTGCTGACCTGGGCCTCCAGCTTGCGCAGGCCGCCGCGCTGACCCAGCACCAGGTCGGCCAGCCGGCGCTGCTGGCTTTGCGAGAAACCGGCCGCGTCCACATGGCCCAGCAGGTAGGCGCTGTGGCGGTGGTGGTCGTGGTGCGACACCATCTGGCCGATCTCGTGCAGCAGCGCGGCCCAGCGCAGCTCGGTCAGCTCGTCTTCGCCGCTGTCCTGCGGGACGACCATCCGGAACAGGCTGGTGGCCAGCTGGGCCACCCGCTGGGCCTGCTCCGGGTCGGCGCCAAAGCGCTGCTGCAGCACCTTGACGCTGTCTTCGCGCAGGTCGCCGCCATGCTGGCGCTGGCGGGCCAGCAGCCGGTCATGCAGGTCCACGATCACGCCCTGGCGCAGCGCGCCCTTGGCCGGCTGCAGGGCTTCGATGTCGAAATGCGTGGCCAGGGTGTAGAGGATGGCCAGCCCGCCGGCCAGCACCGGCCGCCGGTCGGGCTTCAGGCCGGGCAGGTCCAGCCGGTCGGCCGAGCCGGCCTCGATGCACTGCTTCATCAGCCAGCGCAGGCCATCGGGGGTGATGCTGCCATCGGTCTCGCCGCAGGCCTGCAGCACGTCCGACACCGCCCCGGCCGTGCCGGACGAACCGAGCGCATGCTCCCAGCGGGACGGCTCGAAGGGCGCCAGGGCCTCCTCGAACTCCGCCCCGGCCGCGATCTGCGCGGCGCGGAAGCCCTCGGCCGTGAAGCGGCCGTCGGGGAAGTAACGCATCGACAGGCTGACACTGCCGACGCGGAAGGACTCCGCCTCCAGCGGCTGGCGCTTCAGGCCGAGGATCAGCTCGGTGGAGCGGCCGCCGATGTCCACCACCAGCCGCGGCTGGGAGGAGGGCTGCAGGTGGGCCACGCCGGCATAGATCAGGCGGGCTTCCTCGCGGCCGGAGATCACCTCGATCGGGAAGCCCAGCGCGGCCTGCGCCTGGTGCAGAAAGGCATCCCGGTTGCGGGCTTCGCGCAGCGTCTGGGTGGCCACGGCACGCACCTGCAGCGGGTGGAAGCCGCCCAGGTTGCGGCCGAACTGGCGCAGGC
>JAYSCA010000088.1:0-8085 GCA_041915165.1 Ideonella sp. | reverse complement strand
CACGCTCGCGTGCCCAGCAAGTCCGCCAGGAGCTGGATCAGGCCCACCGCAACGGCCCGCTGCGGACCATCGTGATTCCGCCCTGCCCGGAACTGCTCACCCGCATGCGCGCCGCGCTGGACCAGGCCGAGCCCGACCTCAACGAGGTGGCCCGCATCGCCGCCAGCGACGTGGCCATGTCGGCCACGCTGATCAAGGTGGCCAACAGCCCGGCCTTCTCCACCGGCCAGCCGGTGCAGACGGTGGGCCAGGCCATGACCCGCCTGGGCCTGCAGAAGACCGCCCAGGAAATGACGGCCTACCTGGTGCGCACCACGCTGAAGATCAACAACCCGCAGCTGCAGCGCTTCTGGGAGCGCTCCACCAAGCGGGCGGTGGCCATGGGCCACATCGCGCACCACCTGCCGGGTCTGTCGGTGGACGTGGCCCACACCTACGGGCTGTTCGCCCATGTGGGCATGCCGGTGATGATGCAGAGCCTGCGCGGCTATGCGGGCACGATGGCCGAGGCCGCGGCCCGCATCGACCGCCCCTACATCGCCACTGAGAACGCCAACCACCGCACCGACCATGCGGTGGTCGGTGCGCTGGTGGCGCGGGTCTGGCAGCTGTCGCCCGAGGTGATGGTGGCCATCCGCCGCCACCACGACCTGGAGATGCTGGGCGACGCGGAGACCGAGCCCGAGGCCCACACGCTGGTGGCCGCCGGCCTGGTGGCCGAACACCTGATGCGCCGCCACGAAGGCCTGCCGCCCGACATCGACTGGGACCAGCACTGCCACGCGGCGCTGGACTGGCTGCACACCTCGCCGGACGACCTGTCCCAGTGGGAAGAGGAACTGCTGCCGCTGCTGGACGCCTGCTGAGGGCCGGCAGCGGACGCGCTCAGCGCGCGTCCGGCAGCTCGATCTTCACTTCCAGCACTTCCAGGTTGTCCTGGCGTTCGAGCTGGACCTTCAGGTCATCCGGGTTGATCTTCACGTACTTGGAGATCACGGCCACCAGCTCGCGCTGCAGCGCGGGCAGGTAGTCGGGCGTGGCGGCACTGCGGCCGCTGCGCTCATGCGCCAGGATGATCTGCAGCCGTTCCTTGGCCACCGTGGCGGTGGTCTTCTTCTCGCCGAGGAAAAAGGAGAGAAAGGACATGGGCGGTTACCTCCCACCAAACATGCGCTTGAAAAAGCCGGGCTTGACCGCATCGGTGAAGCGCAGCGGCTTCTCTTCACCCAGGAAGCGGGCCACCACGTCCTGATAGGCCTCGGACACGTCGGTGCCCTTCAGGTGGACGGCCGGCACACCCTGGTTGGACGCTTCCAGCACGCTTTCCGACTCGGGGATCACGCCGATCAGCTCGATGCGCAGGATTTCCTGGATGTCTTCCAGCGACAGCATCTGGCCGCCCACCACCCGGTTCGGGTTGTAGCGGGTGATCAGCAGGTGCTCCTTGATCGGCTCGTTGCCCTCGATGGCGCGCTGGGTCTTGGACGACAGGATGCCCAGGATGCGGTCGGAGTCGCGCACCGAGGACACCTCGGGGTTGGTCACCACCAGCGCCTCGTCGGCGAAGTGCATGGCCATCAGCGCGCCGGTTTCGATGCCCGCCGGCGAGTCGCAGACGATGTAGTCGAAGCCCATCTCCTTGAGTTCGTTGAGCACCCGCTCCACGCCCTCCTGGGTCAGCGCGTCCTTGTCACGGGTTTGCGAGGCGGCCAGGATGAACAGGTTGTCGCACTGCTTGTCCTTGATCAGCGCCTGCTTGAGCGTGGCCTCGTTGTGGATCACGTTGATCAGGTCGTACACCACGCGGCGTTCGCAGCCCATGATCAGGTCCAGGTTGCGCAGGCCGACGTCGAAGTCGATCACGGCGGTCTTGTGGCCGCGCAGGGCCAGGCCGGAGGCGAAGCTGGCCGATGTGGTGGTCTTGCCAACACCTCCCTTGCCGGAGGTCACCACGACGATCTTGGTCATCGGTTCAGGTCCTTTCGAGAATTTTTTCGGAATCAGAACTTCAAGGGCTCGAACAACAGCTTGTCCCCCTCCAGCCGCACCTGGGCCGGCTTGCCGGCCACTTCCGGCGGCAGGCCGGCTTCGGTGGTGCGCCAGGTGCCGGCGATGGAGACCAGCTGCGGCTCCATGCAGGCGGCGAAGATGCGGGCCTTGGGGTCGCCCTGCGCGCCGGCAATGGCGCGGCCGCGCAGCGGCGCATAGACGTGGATGCTGCCGTCGGCGATCACCTCGGCGCCAAAGCTCACCACGGCCAGCACGATCAGGTCGGCCCCACGGGCATAGACCTGCTGGCCGGAGCGCAGCGGCTTGTCGATGATGACGGTGGCCGGGGCTGGCACGGCCGCGGGCGCAGCATCCGCCACCGGTTCGGCGGCAGCCACTGGCGGGAGGGCCGTCTCGGCCAGGGCGACGGGTGCGGGCTCGGCCACAGGGGCCGGCGCGGGGGCCGCCACCGGCTCCGGGGCTGGCTCGGCGCGGTGCGGGCCGGCTTCCGGCGCCTCGGCCAGACCGGCCTCCAAGGCCGCGGCCATCTGCTCAGGCGTGCCGCCGCGGGCGGCCATCGGGTTGAAGCCGAAACGGCGCAGCAGCGGCAACAGCGCGGCGAAATCGGGCAGCTCGCCCTCCTCGCGCAGGTGGCTGAGGTCCACACACAGCGGTTCGTGCTCGAACAGGCCGGGCGTGGCGCCATAGCGGGCCTGCAGGGCCTCGCCCAGGGCGGTCAGATCAGGCGTCCTGAGTTGCAGCGCCAGAACGGTCAGCGCAGCGCTCTTGAGTTCGAACACCGAGGTCGCCGGGACCTTGGAAGACAGGGACATGGCGCGGGGGATGCGTTGGATCAAAGGCTCCGTCACACGGGAGCCATCCCGCAGTGTACCGGCCTTCGCCCCCCGGACCGGCCCCTTCCGGCCCCAGCAGCGCCAGCGCGATGCGCCGGCCATCGGTCTCACCACGCCAGGCCTGGTAGGCGGCCTCGGCCTCGGGATGGCGGCGGCGCAACAGGTTGAGCCATTGCTTGAGGCGGCCCGCCTGGTGGCGGGGGATGATGCGCAGCCGCACCAGGTCCCAGAACACCGCCAGCAGCGGCTGCAGGGCGGGCCAGTCCAGGCCGGCGGGCGTGGCCTCGCCCTGCCAGGCCGCGCGCACGGCCAGCGCCAGCCCCGGGTCGCAGACCATGCCACGGCCCAGCATCAGGTCGGTGCAGCCGCTCTCGGCCTGGCAGCGACGGGCGTCCTCGGCGCTCCAGATCTCGCCGTTGGCCACCACCGGAATGGCCACCGCGGCGCGGATGGCGCCGATGCGGTCCCAGTAGGCCGGCGGCCGGTAGCCCTGGGCCTTGGTGCGGCCGTGCACCACCAGCTCCTGCGCGCCACCGTCGGCCAGGGCCTGCGCGCACTCCACCGCCCGGCCATCGTCCAGGTTGCCCAGGCGCATCTTGGCCGAGACCGCCGTGCCCGGCGGCACGGTGCGGCTGACCTCGCGCAGGATGCGGTGCATCAGCTCGGGCTCATCCAGCAGCGCGGCGCCGCCACGGTGGCGGTTGACCACCTTGGCCGGGCAGCCGAAGTTCAGGTCCACCCCGTGCGGGCTGAGGCTGGCCAGGCGCGCTGCGTTGTCGGCCAGGCAGACCGGGTCGGAGCCCAGCAACTGGCCGCGCACCGGCACGCCCGCCGGCGTGCAGCCGCCCTGGGCCAGCTCGGGCATCACCCGCTGGTAGACCCGCTCAGGCAGCAAGGTGTCGGTGACGCGGATGAACTCGCTCACGCAGCGCGTGAGGCCCCCTGCCCGGGTCAGGACATCGCGCAGCGTGGCGTCGAGCAGCCCCTCCATCGGGGCCAGCAGCAGGTTCATCGCGGTTCGTTCGGGCAGTCAGTACCAACCCGAGACGATACCCGCTCCGTGCGGTGCGCGTGGGCGCCTCAGTGCGTGGCCGGCAGCACGTGCGGGAAGGTGTATTCCCGGCCGATCACGGCGCGGGCGTAGAGGTAGCTCTCACGGGCCCGCTCGCTCAGACCGTCCAGGTCGACATGCCCCTGGGCGTCGCAGGGAAAGACCACGCCACGCCCGGCGTGGAACAGCGAATCGAAGCGGAGCAGGTACTGCGTCAGCGGCAGGTTGGAAGCCGGCGCGACACAGCTGGTGTGCAGACTGACCATGGCGTTTCTCCCCGGCACCCACCCCGGATGCCATGGACGCCACTCTAGGCAGCGCCCCGGGGGACGGACATCGGCCCACGGCTGTGCCGCCTGTCGGTCCACAGGCGCGGCAGGCTGTCGGAAGGCCGCCGACAAGGGTTGACCCGCATCGGTCCCGCGGACGGTACATTGCGGGACCGCTGTTCCTCGCGCCTGTTCCGCGTTCACCCATGCGCCACACGACGTCCGCCCTGTGCCTGATCACCGCGCTGCTGGCCGGCGCCTGCAGTTCGCTGCCTTCCGCCGACCAGGGGGTACTGGCACCCAATCCCAACCTGGTGGTGCAGGGCATCCCCCCGGTGCCGATGCGGCTGGTGAAAGCGGTCGAGCGGTACACCGAGTTCAGCGGCGACAGCTTCGTGGACTGGCATCCGAACCGGCGCGAGATGCTGATCAGCCACCGCGCCCCCGGCGCCAGCACACTGCAGCTCTACCGTCTGAGCGGCCCGATGGCCGAGCCCGAAGCCCTGACCGACTTCGCCGACCCGGTGCGGGTGGGCCGCTATGACCCGCGCGATGGCCGCTACATCGTCTTTCAGCGCGCCAGCGGCGGCAACGAGGCCGACCTGCTCTACCGCCTGGACCTGGACACCCGGGTGGTGACCCCGCTGGTGGACGCCGGCCAGCGCTATGAGATGAACGTCTGGCTGCACGGCAACGCCGCGCCGGGGGCGGAAGCCCCACCGGCCCGCCTGCTGTATACCGCCGTGCCACTGGACCGCACCGCCCAGGGCGGCAGCCGCGCCAGCGTGGACACCACGCTGTGGCTGGCCGACCCGCTGCACCCGGAAGGCCGCCGCCCCGTCGCCACCCTGCCCGGCACCGGCTGGGAGGCCTCGGCCGTCTCGCCGGACGACCGACAGGTGGCGCTGTTGCACTACCTGTCGGCCAACCGCACCGAGGTCTGGCTGCTGGACCTGGCCCACGGTGAGCGGCGCCGGCTGCTGCCCCCGGCCGGCGACACCGCGGCCGCCACCTGGTTCCCCCAGGCCTTCCAACCCGACGGCCAGGGCCTGCTGCTGAGCAGCGACGCGCGCGGCGAATTCCGCCAGCTGCTGCGCCTGGACCTGAAGAGCGGCCACTTGACGCCCGCCCGCCTGCCCATCCCCTGGGACCTGGACCTGGCCAGCAGCACCGAGGAAGGCGACCTGCTGGCCGTGCTGGCCAACGAGGACGGCCGCACGGTGCTGCACCTGGTGGACAGCCGCACGCTGAGCGAGCTGCCCCAGCCCACGCTGCCCGAGGGCACGGTGGGCCAGGCCAGCTTCCACCCGGCCACCCGCGAGCTGGCCTTCTCGCTCAACGGCAGCGCCGGCCCCAGCCAGCTCTACAGCCTGAACCCGGCCACCGGCCAGGTGCAGCAGTGGACCGAGGCCCGCGCCCCTGCTGGCGTGGACACGCGCCAGTTCGCCCGCCAGCAGGTGGTGCGCTGGAAGAGCTTCGACGGCCTGAGCATCTCGGGCCTGATCTCGCGCGCCGACCCGCAGCGCTTTCCGGGCCGCCGGCCGGTGCTGATCGCCATCCACGGCGGGCCGGAAGGCCAGGCCAAGGTGGGCTTCCTGCGTCGGGGCAACTACTACGTGCAGGAACTGGGCGTCACCATCCTGCAGCCCAACGTGCGCGGCTCCAGCGGCTTTGGCAAGACCTTCCTGGCGGCCGACAACGGCCTGAAGCGCGAGGACGCGGTGAAGGACATCGGTGCCCTGCTGGACTGGATCGCCACCCAGCCCGACCTGGACCCGAGCCGCGTGCTGGTCACCGGCGGCAGCTATGGCGGCTACATGAGCCTGGCCGTGGCCGAGCACTATGCCGACCGCATCGCCGGCAACATCGACATCGTCGGCATCTCGCACTTCGTGACCTTCCTGAACAACACCGAGAGCTACCGGCGCGACCTGCGCCGCGTGGAATACGGCGACGAGCGCGACCCCGACATGCGCGCCTTCCTGGAACGGATCTCGCCGCTCACCAACGCCGAGAAGATCCAGAAGCCGATGTTCGTAGTGCAGGGCAAGAACGACCCGCGCGTGCCGTGGACCGAGGCGGAGCAGATCGTGACCAAGGCGCGCGCCAATGGCGTGCCGGTCTGGTACCTGCGCGCCGAGAACGAAGGCCATGGCTTCCAGCACAAAGAGAACGCCGACTACCAGTTCTACGCCACGGTGCTGTTCCTGCAGCAGACGCTGCTCAAGCCGCAAAACTGAGCCCCCCGTCACGCGACGGTCACCATCGCCCGGAAACATGGCCCATCGCCCGCCACGGCGGGCCTTCCTGTTTCCGGAGTCACCCCATGATGGACCGTCGCCGCTTCCTGAAGCTGAGCAGCTTCTTCTCGATCTCCACCCTCTCGGCCGGCATGAGCGCCGGCCTCAGCGCCTGCAGCGGCGATGACCCGGTCACGCCCGAGGCCACGGGCTCAGCCTGGGCCTTCCCGCAGAGCGTGGCCTCGGCCGACCCGCGCGCGGACAGCATCGTGCTGTGGACCCGGGTCTCGCCCAGCGGCGTGGACGGCGCGGCCTCGCTGCAGGGCGGGCAGGACGTGAGCATCCGCCTGGTGGTGACCGCCACCGACAACAGCAGCCTGCTGGGCAGCAACGGTGCGCTGAGCGGCCCCGCGCTGGCCGATCTGCGGCTGGCCGCCTATGCCGATTACGACGGCACCCTCCGCCACAAGCTGACGGGCCTGACCCCGGCCACCACCTACTACTACCAGTTCACCGCTGGCACGGTGCGCTCCAACGTGGGCCGTTTCAAGACGGCCGCCGCCAGCACCACCGCGCTGGACCAGCTCCGCTTCGCCTTCATCACCTGCCAGGACTGGAGCATCAACCACTGGGCCGGCTACGAGCACCTGGTGGCCAACGAGACCGAACTGGACTTCTTCCTGCACCTGGGCGACTACATCTACGAGACCGTGGGCGCCGACTTCCAGAGCGGGCTGGTGGAGAGCCGCCACACCGCGCTGGCCCTGCCCGACGGCGCCAGCAAGGCCGACGGCAGCAGCGGCCGCTACGCCAATGCGCTGGACGATTACCGCTACCTCTACAAGCGCTACCGCAGCGACAGCCGCATCCAGGCCCTGCACGAGCGCTTCGCGATGATCGCGATCTGGGACGACCACGAGTTCACCGACGACTGCTGGCAGGACGCCGAGACCTACGACCTGGGCACCTACGACGCCACCACCGGCGCCGGCGACAACACCCACCAGCCGGCGCGCCGGCTGCACGCCAACCGCGCCTGGTTCGAGTTCATGCCGGCCGATGTGAGCTATGACGCCAACAGCAGCAGCATCGACGCGATCCAGATCTACCGCAGCTTCCAGTTCGGCAACCTGGCCCAACTGGCCATGACGGACGAGCGCCTCTACCGCGCCGACCACACCCTCCCCGAGGCGGCCGTGGGGTCGAGCATCGGCTCGCGCTACATGGTGCCAGCCAGCACGCTGGCCGCAGCCACCACCGCCAAGATCAGCGCCGCCACGGCCGCGGGGGCCGCCGACCCGATTGCGCCGGTGTCCATGCTGGGTACCACCCAGCGCGCCTGGTGGCAGGACACGATGAAGTCGGCCAGCACCACCTGGAAGCTCTGGGGCAACGAGGTCTCACTGCTGCGCATGGGCCTGAACGGCACCGATGCCATCGCCACGCTGGTGGCGCTGAACGCCATCAGCACCCTGGCCAGCCAGATCGGCTCGGCGGCCAGCAGCACCGGCAGCGTGCCGGTGGCCGCCGCCCTGGTGGCGGCCGTGACCGCCGGGGCCAGCCAGGCCACGGCCACCAGTGCCGCCGTGGCCATCGCCACCGCGGACGCGACCAGCGCCAACCTGACCGCCGCTGCCGTGGGCGCGGGCCTGAGCACCACCCAGGCCGCGATCGCCGTGGCC
>JAYSCA010000087.1:0-8142 GCA_041915165.1 Ideonella sp. | reverse complement strand
GACCCCCAGTTCCAGCAGGCGCGCGGCCAGCTGCTGCGCCTTGACGGCGTCGTAGACCATGATGGGCACGATGGGGTGCTCGCCCGGCTTGATCTCGAAGCCGGCCTCGACGATGGCCTGGCGGAAATAGGCCGTGTTGTCGGCCAGCTGGTCGCGCAGCGCGGTGGAGGCTTCCAGCAAATCCAGCACCTTGATCGAGGCGCCGACGATGGACGGCGCCACGGTGTTGGAGAACAGGTAGGGCCGCGAGCGCTGGCGCAGCAGTTCCACCACCTCCTTGCGGGCCGCGGTGAAGCCGCCCGAGGCGCCGCCCAGGGCCTTGCCCAGGGTGCCGGTGATGATGTCCACCTTGCCGAAGATGCCGCGATGTTCATGCGTGCCACGGCCGGTGGTGCCCATGAAGCCCGTGGCGTGACTTTCGTCCACGCCCAGCAAGGCGCCAAAGCGGTCGCACAGCGCGCGGATGCGGTCGAGCTGGGCGATGGTGCCGTCCATCGAGAACACGCCGTCGGTGAACACCAGGATGAAGCGCGCGCCACCGGCACGGGCCTCCTCCAGGCAGCGCTCCAGGTCGGCCATGTCGTTGTGGGTGTAGCGCCAGCGCCGGGCCTTGCTCAGGCGGATGCCGTCGATGATGGAGGCGTGGTTGAGCGTGTCGCTGATGATGGCGTCCTGCTCACCCAGCAGCGGCTCGAACAGGCCGCCGTTGGCGTCGAAGGCCGCCACATAGAGGATGGCGTCCTCGGTGCCCAGGAAGCGGGCCAGGCGCCCTTCCAGGGTCTTGTGCAGATCCTGGGTGCCGCAGATGAAACGCACCGAGCTCAGGCCGTAGCCATGACTGTCCAGGGCGGCGTGGGCCGCGGCGATGACCTCCGGGTGGCTGGACAGACCCAGGTAGTTGTTCGCGCACAGGTTGATCACCTCGCGGCCGTCGGTGGTGCGCACCAGCGCGCCCTGCGGCGTGGTGAGGACCCGCTCGCTCTTGTAGAGACCGTCCTCACGCAGGGTTTGCAGTTCCTGGCGCAGGTGGGCGTAGAAGGCATCGGTGGACGCGCGGGGATCAGACATGGTGGAGTCCTTCGCTGGTGAACGGGTGGTTCACGTGGTGTTCAATCAATGCTCGCTTGTTCGATATATCGAACATGAGTGCAGTATCATGACGCCATTCCCTTCCGTCAAGCCCCCGCGCTGAAAGACCGCGATGTCGCGCCTGCCCTCTTCCGAACCGCCTCGCGTCGGCCAGACGCTGGCCGCCTTGCGCCAAGCCCGCGCCTTGTCGCTGGACGAGCTCTCACGCCAGGCCGGGGTGTCGAAATCGATGCTCTCGCAGATCGAGCGCAACCAGGCCAACCCCACGGTGGCGGTGGTCTGGCGCCTGGCCAATGCGCTGGGTGTGCCGCTGGCGGAGTTGCTCAGTGGCGAAGAGCCGGGCGTGCCGACGATGGTGACGGTACCGCCCCACGCCATTCCCTCGCTGCGCAGCCCGGACGGGCTGTGCGAGTTGCGCATCCTCGGTCCCATCGAGCTGGCCGGCCAGTTCGAGTGGTACGAGCTGACGATGCAGCCCGGCGGTGTGCTGGCCAGTGAGCCGCATGAACCCGGCACGCGCGAGCACCTCACCGTGCAAGCCGGCGCCCTGCGCGTCGAGGCCGGTGAGGACGCCCAGACCCTGGCCACGGGCGAGACTGCCCGCTACGCGGTGGACCAGGCGCACGCGATCCGCAACCCCACCGCCGAGCCAGCCCGCGCCCTGCTGGTCGTGGTCCACGCCAGTTAGGGCCGCGGCGCCATCAGCTGCTGCGCCACAGCTCCGCCAGCGTCAGCGTCTCGACGCCGCTGCGCTGGCGGAACGTCCGGACCACCTCCTGGGGGGCCAGCAACAGGCTGTCGACCAAGGGAGCGACCGAGGTCGTCGCGGGATCACACAACAGCGTGTGGCGCTGGGCCCCATCCTCGTCCAGCCGACCCACCCAGTCGCGGGCGATCAAGGTGTCCAGCACGGGTTCAATCTGCAAGGGGTCGGTGCGCAGCCGCGCCGACAGGGCATCCAGCGTCACACCGCCCCGCCCGGCCTGGCGTGCCTCGTCCAAGGCCCGCAGCACGGACAGGCTCAGCGCAAAGGCCCGCCCCGGCAGGTCCGGCTGGCGCACCACGCGCATCTGCAGGCTGGGTGCATAAGCGGCGATCACTGCGCCACACAGCACGATCACCCACACCAGGTACAGCCAGAGCAGGAAGATCGGCGCGGTGGCAAAGGCCCCGTAGATCGCCGAGTAGGTTGCCACCGAGGTCACGTACCAGGCCAGGCCGGTCTTGGCCAGTTCGAAGGTCACCCCCACGAACAAGGCTCCGCCCAGTGCGTGGCGCCAACGGACATGGGTGTTGGGCACGTAATAGAACAGCGCCCCCATCCCGCCGATCTGCAGCAGGAACTCCACCAGGGCCAGCACCAGCCGCACCCCGCCCGGCAACGCGCTGACCAGCCCCTTCGAAGCCGACAGCACATAGGAGGTCAGGCTCAAGCTGACCCCCAGCAACAGCGGCCCCAGCGTCAGCGCGGCCCAGTAGACCAGCACCCGCTGCCCGATCGGCCGGGGCTTGCGCACCCGCCAGATGCTGTTGAGCGTGCGGTCGATCGTCAGCATCAGCGAGATGGCGCTGGCCAGCAGGAACAGCAGCCCCACCCCACCGACCCGGCTGGCCTTGCTGGCAAACTGGGTCAACGCCCCCAGCACCGGGCGGGCGATCGCGTCCGGCACCAGGCTGTGCAGGAAGTACTTCTGCAGCGCCACCTGGAACTTGCCGAACATCGGGAAGGCGGTGAAGAGGGCCAGCATCACCGTCAGCAGCGGCACCAGGGCGATCAGCGTCGTGAAGGTCAGGCTGCCGGCGCTGAGGCCCAGCCGGTCCTCGCGAAAGCGCTGGCGCAGGGTGCGCAGGGTGTCGAACCAGGGCCAGGTCCGCAAGGTGGTGAACAGCAAGCCGATCTGCGACTGCCAGTGGCCCCGCAGGGCGGTCTTCAAGCTCATGCCGGCTATCATGCCAAACATGTCGGAGCCCTCCCTGGTGACCCTGGCGCCGGATGGCGTCACCCGTGCCACACGCGCCCTGGCGCTGTTCAGTCTGATCGGGCTCATCGCGCTGGGTCTGGCCTGGGAACTGTGGCTGGCCCCCACCGGCCACCGCACCATGGCGCTCAAGGTGCTGCCGCTGCTGGTGCCCCTGGCCGGCCTGTGGCGCCACCGCCTCTACACCTACCGCTGGGTCAGCCTGATGGTCTGGCTTTATTGCGCCGAAGGCCTGGTGCGTGGCACCAGCGACACCGGCATGGGCCGCTGGCTGGCCTGGATCGAGGTGCTGCTGTGCGTGCTGCTGTTCGCGGCCAGTGCCTGGCAGGTGCGCTGGCGCCTGCGTCGGGCCCATCAGGCCGCCGAAGGAGAAACCGCATGAGCCAGGCCCTGCTGTCCGAACTGCGCGAACTGCTGGGCCCGGCCCAGGTGCTGACCGAAGGTGACCTGAGCGCCTGGGAGCGCGACTGGCGCAAGCGCTACCACGGTCGCGCGCTGGCCGTCGTGCGGCCGGGCACCCCCGAGGAGGTGGCCGCGGTCGTGCAGGCCTGTGGGCTGCACGATGTGAGCATCGTGCCCCAGGGCGGCAACACCGGCCTGGTTGGCGGCGGCGTGCCCGACGACAGCGGGCGCCAGATCCTGCTCAGCCTGAGCCGGCTCAACCGGGTCCGCGCCATCGACCGGGCGAACCTGACGATGACGGTGGACGCCGGCTGCATCCTGCAGCAGGTGCAGCAGGCCGCCGACGAGGCCGGACTGCTCTTTCCGCTCAGCCTGGCGGCCGAAGGCAGCTGCACCCTGGGCGGCAACCTGGCCACCAATGCGGGCGGCACCCAGGTGCTGCGCTATGGCAATGCGCGTGAGCTGTGCCTGGGCCTGGAGGTGGTGACCGCAGCCGGTGAGGTCTGGGATGGTCTGAGCGGGCTGCGCAAGGACAACACCGGCTACGACCTGCGCGACCTGTTCATCGGCAGCGAGGGCACGCTGGGGATCATCACCGGTGCCACCCTCAAGCTCTATCCGCGCCCCGTCGGCCGGCGCACCGCGCTGGCCGCCTGTCGCGACCTGAGCCAGGCCGTGGCCCTGCTGGAGCTGACCCGCCACCACCTGGATGCCGGGTTGACCGGCTTCGAGGTCATGAGCGCCTTTGCGCTGCAGCTCGTCGCCAAACACTTTCCGCAGATCCCCCAGCCCTTCCCGCAATCGCCCTGGTCGGTGCTGCTGGAACTGGTGGCCCCGGACGACGCCCAGGCCCAGGCCGCGCTGGAAGCGGTGCTGGGCAGCGCCCTGGAACAGGCCATCATCGACGACGCCGTCGTCGCGGAGAGCCTGGCCCAGTCGCACGCGCTGTGGCATCTGCGCGAATCGATCCCCCTGGCGCAGAGCGAGGAAGGCCTCAACATCAAGCACGACATCTCGCTGCCGGTGTCGGCCATCCCGGCCTTCGTCGCCAGCACCGATGCGGCGCTGCGAGAGGCCGTGCCGGGGGTGCGCATCGTCAACTTCGGCCACCTGGGCGACGGCAACCTGCACTACAACGTGCAGGCCCCGGAGGGGGCGGCGGCTCCGGCCTTCCTGGCCGAGCACGAAGATCGCTTCAATGCCTTGGTCTATGACGCGGTGCAGCGTTTTGGCGGCTCGATTTCGGCCGAGCATGGCATCGGTGCGCTCAAGCGCGAGCAACTGCCGCAGTACAAGTCGGCGGTCGCCCTGCGGCTGATGAAGTCGGTGAAGCAGGCCCTGGACCCGCTCAACCGCCTGAACCCGAACCGGGTGATCTGAGCGCCGTCGCCGGACGCGACCGGCGGGCCGTGTCAGTGGGTCGGCCCCTTGAGGGCCTCGGGCACCGGCAGGCTGAAGACTTCGATCCCCTCTTCGCGCAGCTCTTCGCGCTCCTCAGGCGTTGCCTGCCCGCGGATGCCGCGCGACGGCACTTCGCCCAGATGGATGCGACGGGCCTCCTCCGGGAAGCGTTCCCCCACGTCCTCCGTGCTGGCCATCACCGAACGCACGGCCTGCAGGAAGACGCGTTGCATCTGTTCTGCGGTCGGATGCACGGTCGTCTCGCCCGGGGTCGGCGCAGCGCCCGCGGCGGAAGGGACGGCTACGGGCGCAGCCGTCGCCGAAGCGTCCGTCTCGCGGGCCCCCGACAGATTGAGGCGGGGCGCGCTGGGCGAGCGCACCACCCGCACATCACCACACAGCGGGCAGCTCAACAGCCCCTGCTCCTGCTGGCGCACATAGTCTTCCTCCGAGGCAAACCAGCCCTCGAAGCCATGCCCATGGGCACACCGCAGGTTCCAGACCTTCATCGCCTCAGCGACCGGTGTCGACGTTCTGCCATTGCAGCGGCCAGCGGCCCGCCCGCCACTTCTGCAGCCAGAGCAAGCCGATCAGGGTCTTGGCATCGGTCAGCTCGCCGCGGGCCGCCAAGGCGTCCAGTTCATCCTCGGTCATCAGGCACAGGTCGATCACCTCGCCCGGGTCCAGATGGCGTTCACCGGCGGTCAGCCCGCGCGCAAACCAGATCTCGATGAACTCGGTGGAATAGGCCGCCGCGTTGTGCAACACACCGGCGCAGGCCCACTCACGGGCGCGGAACCCGGTCTCCTCGGCCAGCTCCCGCATCGCGGCGGTCTGACGCGACTCGCCCGGATCCAGCTTGCCCGCCGGAAACTCCAGCAGCACCTGCTGCAAGGGGTAGCGGTACTGGCGCTCCAGCACCAGGCGGCCGTCGTCCAGGATGGGGATGATGACGACCGCCCCCGGGTGGATGACGTACTCCCGCCCGGCCTGGGTGCCGTCGGCCTGGGCGATCTGATCACGCCGCAGGGTCAGGAAATGGCCGCGGTACACCTCGTCCGAGGTCACCGTGGTCTCGACCAGATGGTCCTCAGCCGGCATGGGGTGCCTCGGTGGCGGAGGCCGCCCGGCGCAGATAGCGCCAGACGAACCCCGGCGAGGCCAGGGTCAGGAACAGGCAGCCCATGGCCGCATAGAACTCCCAGCCCTGCGGCGAGCGCTGCCCCAGCGAGGACTCCAGGCCGAAGCCCAGCCCCATCACGGCCGCCCACAGCAGCACCAGTTCCAGCAGGCGCCAGGCAAAGGCCTTGGCCGCACGTCGCGGCCCGACCAACAGCAGACGCTGCGACACGAACGGCAGATTGGCCGCCACCAAGGCAGCGGCCAGCACCAGCCACACAGCCAGATCCTGCGTCATCCGGCGCTGCCGCTTCAGCCGGCCAGGGCCGCGACGATCACGTCGCGGCACAGCGCCATCAGACCTTCGGGCAGGATGCCCAGCATCAAGGCCGCGAGGCCATTGACTGCCAGCAGCGCGCCCACGCCGGGGAAGCTCAGACCACCGAAGGCCGCGTTCTCACGCGCCTCGTCGAAGTACATCACCTTCACGACCCGCAGGTAGTAGAACGCGCCAATCAGCGACAGCAGCACAGCCACGATGGCCAGCCACATGTAGAGGCTCTGCCCCGTGCTCACCAGTGCTTGCAGGATGGCGAACTTGGCGTAGAAGCCCACCATCGGCGGCACGCCGGCCAGCGAGAACATGAAGACGGTCATCACGCCGGCCAGCCAGGGGCTGCGCTTGGCCAGGCCAGCCAGATCGGCGATCTCTTCACTCTCGAAGCCCTGGCGGCTCAGGTACATGATCAGGCCGAAACCGCCCAGCGTCGTCAGCACATAGGTGACGAGGTAGAACAGCGCCGAGCTGTAACCGTTGGCCGCCAGCTGGGTCGAGCCCGCGACCACGGTCGGGGTCAGGCCCAGCAGCATGAAGCCCAGCTGTGCGATGGCCGAGTAACCCAGCATGCGCTTGAGGTTGGTCTGGGCGATCGCCGCGACGTTACCCACCACCAGCGACAGCACCGCCAGCAGGATCAGCATCTGCTGCCAGTCATGCGCGATGCCGCTGAGCCCTTCCACCAGCAGACGGATCGTCACCGCGAAGGCGGCGAACTTGGGCGCGCCACCGATCATCAACGTGATCGCGGTCGGCGAGCCTTGGTAGACGTCGGGCACCCACATGTGGAACGGCACCAGACCCAGCTTGAAGGCCAGACCGGCCACGATGAACACCACGCCGAAGCTCAGCACGGTCGCATTGACCTGCCCGGTCGCGATGGCGTCGAACACCTCCGGAATGTCCAGCGAGCCGGTGGCGCCGTACAGCATGGACATGCCGTACAGCAGGAAACCACTGGCCAGGGCGCCCAGCACGAAGTACTTCATCGCCGCCTCGGTCGCGACCGAGTGGTCGCGACGCAGCGCGATCAGGGCGTACAGCGACAGGCTCATCAGTTCCAGGCCCACGTAGATGACCAGGAAGTTGTTGGCCGACACCATCACCGAGATGCCCAGCACCACGAACATCGCCAAGGTGAAGAACTCACCCTTGAGCATCTCGCGGCTGCCGATGTAGGGGCGTGCGTAGGCGATGGTCAGCATCATCGCCAGGGCCGCGCTGAGGGCCAGCAGGTGGCCCATAGGGTCGGAGACCACCAGGCCCTGCATCGCATAGACCGAGGCCTTCGCCCCTTCCGCGCCCAGCCCGGTCTGCAGCGCAGCCACGTGCATCACGGCCACCGCGCCCAGCGACAGTTGGGTCAGCCAGAAGGTCAGGCTGCGCGCCGGATGGGTCACGTACAGGTCCACCAGCGCCACCACACAGGCGGCCACCAGCAGCAGGATTTCAGGATAGACGACGAGCCAGTTCATTTGAGTCATGGTGTGCATCCCGGCTGTGTCAGTTGAGCTTGGACACGGCCACGTGCTTGAGCAGCTCGGTCACGGAAACATGCATCACATCCGTGAACGGCTTGGGATACAGGCCCATGGCCAGCACGGCCGCAGCCAGCATCGCCAGCATCAGGAATTCGCGGGCGTTGATGTCCTTCAGTTCGCGCACATGGTCGTTCGCCACGTCGCCGAAGTAGACCCGCTTGTACATCCAGAGGCTGTAGGCAGCCCCCAGCACCAGGGCCGTGGCGGCCAGCAGGCCGATCCAGAAGTTGTAGCCCACGGCGCCCAGGATCACCATCCACTCGCCGATGAAGCC
>JAYSCA010000086.1:0-8163 GCA_041915165.1 Ideonella sp. | reverse complement strand
CTGGGTGATGCGGGCGACCTGGAGCTGCCCAACACCAGCCTGGAGGCCATGCGCGCGGCCCTGATGCCGCAGATCGCCCCCCTGCTGGCCCGCCACCACATGGTGTGGCTGGGCGGTGACCATTCCATCACGTTGCCCTTGTTGCGCGCCTACCGCGAGCAGCTGGGTGAGCCGCTGGCGGTGATCCACTTCGACGCCCACTGCGACACCTGGGAAGACCATTTCGGCGAACCCAGCGGGCACGGCACCTGGGTCTACGAGGCGTTGCAGGAGGGCCTGGCCCGTCCGGAGTGCTTCATCCAGATCGGCATCCGCTCCTCCGGCGTGCGGGAGGCCCGCGACTATGTGCGCGACCAAGGCGGCGAGATCTTCACGGCCCGCGCGCTGCGGGGCCTGGAGAGCCCGGGCCAGTTGGCGCCCGTGCTGGGCGCGATCCGGGATCGGCTGGCCGCCCATGGCAACCCGCCGGTCTACCTCAGCCTGGACATCGATTGCCTGGACCCGGCCTTTGCCCCCGGCACCGGGACGCCAGAACCCGCCGGCCTGAGCAGCGCCCAGGTCTTCACGCTGCTGGAAGAGCTGGCCGACCTGCCCTTCGTCGGCATGGATTGCGTGGAGGTGGCCCCGCCCTACGACCACGCCGAGCTGACCAGCCTGGTGGCGGCGCAGCTGGTCTGGACCTACCTCTGCGGCCGCCTGCGCGCCAAGGGCGGCTGACGACGCGCGGACGGGCTTGATCCGCCGCAAGGACGGTGGGGACGGCATGAGAACAATGGACCTGTCCTCACCACACATCCTGGAAGGAGGTTTCCATGGTCTGTCCCCTCACCTTGCGCGCGGATCGCGCCCTGCCCCCGCTTGAGCGGCTGGAAGGCACCCATTAGCGCATGATGCTGGCTTTGCAGCAATTGGATGAACTGCTGCGGCGCCTGGACGCCCAGGGCGTGGACGAGGTGGCTCAGGCTATGGCCTTGGACGCCCACCGTTTCTTCGAAGAGGTGGGCCGAAGCCACCATGATGAAGAAGAGCGCCATGTCTTTCCCGTGCTGCTGGCCTGCGGTGACGAGGCCCTGGCCGAACAGGTGGCCCAGCTGCGTCAGGACCATGGCTGGATCGAGCAGAACTGGCGCGAACTGAGCCCGCTGCTGGATGCCCTGGCCCATGGCCACACCTGGGTCGATGTGGATCTGCTGCGTTCGATGACCGAGGTCTTCGCGCAGATGCACCATGCGCACATCGCGCTGGAAGAATCCATGGCCTACCCGGAGGCCCGCCGGCGCGAAGCCGAGGCCCTGACCCAGACCGCCCAGCGCCGCGCGCACTGGGTGCAGGAAGCCACGGTCTGAGCCGGGCTGCCCCTCAGAGGGGCAGCTTGGTGGTCTTCTTCACCGTGCGCAGCACCAGGATGGAGTTGGAACGCTCCACGCCGGGGAGCCGCATCAGCACCTCGGTGTGGAAACGCTCCAGGTCCTCGGCATCCCGGTAGGTGAAGCGGATCAGGTAGTCGTTCGCACCGGCCACGTAATAGCAGTCCAGCACCGCCGGTTCGGCCCGCACCGCCTGCTCGAAGGCTTCGAGCAGGGTGTTGTTCATCGACTCCAGGTTCACGATGGTGAAGCTGGTGCCGTGCTGCCCCACCGCCTTGGCATTCAGCAAGGCCACGTACTGCGCGATCACCCCTTCGTCCTCGAGCTGCTTGACCCGGCGCAGGCAGGCCGACGGCGACAGATGGACCCGCTGGGCCAGTTCCACATTGGACAGACGGCCATCCTGCTGAAGCTCATCCAGGATGGAACGGTCGATCGCATCCAATTGCGGTGTTTTGGCAGTTGTTCGCATAAGATTCACATGGGCAGAATAAAAGCAACATAAAGTTGTGCAAATCAGGGTTCACCCCGCACAAAGGCGCAAGCACATTGCGCGCCCGGCTGGGTAGACTCATTCCCCAAGACGCACCCCTACACAACACAGCGTCACTTCAACCGCTCCATCTGAACCTGTCTGCCCCGAGGAACTGCCTAGCGACCACCGTATGAGCTTTCTGAGCGTCGACCAAGATCTCGCCCGTGATTCCTATTACGCTGCCACGGCGTCGCGCACCCAGCGCTTCGCGCCGCTCCAAGGCAGCATTGACTGCGATGTCGCCGTCGTTGGCGGCGGCCTCGCCGGCCTGACGGCCGCTTTGGAGCTGGCCACCAAGGGCCACCAGGTGACGCTGCTGGAAGCCAAGCAGGTGGGCTGGGGTGCCAGCGGCCGCAACGGCGGCCAGGCCATCCACGGTCTGGCCTGCGACCAGTCGGTCATCGAAGACCAACTGGGCCTGGACGACGCCCGCCGCGTCTGGGGCATGACGCTCGAAGCACTGGACCTGCTGCGCCAGCGGATCCAGCAGTACCAGATCGACGCCGAGTGGCGCGATGGCTACATCGGTGTCGCCACCAACGCCCACAAGGGGGCCGAGCTGATGCAGTGGGCCGACCGCATGGCCCGCCTCTACCAGGCCGAGTTCACCCGCATTCCGGCGGCCGACCTGCCACGCTGGGTGGCCAGCCCGCGCTACCACAGCGGCCTCTACGACCCCAACTCGGGTCATTTGCACCCGCTCAAGTACGCCCTGGGCATCGCCCGGGCCGCCGCTGCGGCCGGTGTGCGCATCCACGAGGAATCGCCCGTCACGGCGCTGGAGACCGGCCCCACGGTCACGCTGCGCACGGCGCAGGGCCAGGTCCGGGCCAAGAAAGTGCTGCTGGCTGGCAACGTCTACCTGCAGGGGCTGGCCAACCACCTGGAGCGCCGCATCATGCCGGTGGGCACCTACATCGTGTGCTCCGAGGCCATGGACCCGGCGCTGGCCGACAGCCTGATCCCGACGCGCTCGGCGGTGTGCGACACCAACTTCGTGCTGGACTACCTGCGCACCACCAACGACCACCGCATGCTCTACGGCGGCCGGGTCAGCTACAGCACCGTCACCCCGCCCCACCTGGCTGAAAGCATGCGCCGCCGCATGGTCGGCACCTTCCCGCAACTGAAGGACGTGAAGGTGCAGTACGCCTGGGGCGGCTTCGTTGACATCACGATGAACCGGGCGCCCGACTTCGGCCGCCTGCGCGACAACCTCTACTACCTGCAGGGCTTCTCCGGCCACGGCCTGGCGCTGACCGGCCTGGCGGGCCGGCTGGTGGCCGAGGCCATGCACGGCGATGCCAGTCGCTTCGACGTGTTCGCCCGCCTGAAGCACCACGACTTCCCAGGGGGCAAGCTGCTGCGCATGCCGGCCCTGGTACTGGGCACGACCTGGTACCGCCTGCGCGACCTGCTGGGATGAACCGAACCATGAACGAAATGACCCAAGCTGCTGCCATCGCTGCCCAAGAAGCCGTCCGCGCCAAGCCCCTGGTGCTGGTGCCGGCCTGCAACCGCCTGCTGGGCGAGCACCCCTTCTACATCGCGGGCAAGAAGTACCTCGACGCCGTGCGCCTGGCCGGCGCCATGCCGCTGATCGTTCCCTCGGCCGACGAGGCCGAGATCGACGTGCTGCTGGACATGGCCGATGGCGTGCTGCTGACCGGCTCACCGTCCAATGTGCACCCCAGCCACTACGGTGAAGACGTCCACAACCCGGCGCTGCCGCTGGACCCGGTGCGCGACAGCTGGACGCTGCCGCTGATCCGGCGCGCGCTGGCGCGCGGCATCCCACTGTTCGGCATCTGCCGCGGCACTCAGGAAACCAACGTCGCGCTGGGCGGCTCGCTGTTCCAGGCCGTGCAGGAGGTCGAAGGCCATGACGACCACCGCGCCCCCGAAGGCCAACCGGCCGCGGTGCAGTACGGGCCGGCCCACGCGGTGGATGTCGTGCCCGGCGGCGTCCTTGAATCCCTGCTCGGCACCGGCCGCTTCCAGGTGAACTCGGTGCACGGCCAGGCCGTGAACCGCCTGGCCCCGGGCCTGCGGGTGGAAGCCCAGGCCCCGGACGGTCTGGTCGAAGCTTTCTCCGTGGCCACGGCCCCCGGCTTCAGCCTGTGCGTGCAGTGGCACCCGGAATGGCTGGCCGCGGACAACCCCCAGTCGGTGGCCATGCTCACCGCGTTTGGTCAGGCCTGCCGCCGCTACCAGGCCGAACGCCATCAGGAGGGCCATCGGGCTCCGCACCGCTGAGGTGGACGGAGTCTTCCGGCAGCAGGCCGGAATCCCCGGGGCCCGCGCGGCCCGGCGCCCGACCGCAGGGCGGCAATCCGCGCGTCACGAAGACACGGAAGCAGGTGCCCCATGGCCAGCAAAGAACACTTCAATTTCCTCGAGCTGGAGAACTGGCTCAACCAACACCACGTCACCGAGATCGAATGCCTGGTGCCCGATCTGACCGGCGTGGCCCGCGGCAAGATCCTGCCGCGCGAGAAGTTCACCGAAGACCGCGGCATGCGTCTGCCCGAGGCCGTCGTGGCGATGGGCGTGACGGGCGAATTCCCGGAGGAAGGCCCCTACTACGACGTGATCAGCCCGATGGATCACGACATGCACCTGCGCCCCGACCCGGCCACCGTGCGCATCGTGCCCTGGGCCACCGACCCCACGGCCCAGGTGGTGCATGACTGCTACGACCGCGACGGCAAGCTGGTGCCCTTCGCTCCCCGCTCGGTGCTGCGCCGCGTCTGCGACCTGTTCGCCGCCGAGGGCTGGGAGCCGGTGGTGGCGCCGGAGCTGGAGTTCTACCTGGTCGCCCGCAACACCGACCCGGACATGCCGCTCAAGCCGCCGGTGGGCCGCAGCGGCCGCTCCGAAACCTCGCGCCAGGCCTACTCCATCGACGCGGTCAACGAGTTCGACCCGCTGTTCGAGGACATCTACGACTACTGCGACAAGATGGAGCTGAACGTGGACACGCTGATCCACGAAATCGGCGCCGGCCAGATGGAGATCAACTTCTTCCACGCCCACCCGCTGGGCCTGGCCGATGAGGTCTTCTTCTTCAAGCGCACCGTGCGGGAGGCCGCGCTGCGCCACGACATGTTCGCCACCTTCATGGCCAAGCCGATCGCCGGCGAGCCGGGCAGCGCGATGCACATCCACCAGAGCGTGGTGAACAAGGCCACTGGCCGCAACCTGTTCAGCAACGCCGATGGCAGCCCCAGCCAGGAGTTCTACTGGTACGTGGGTGGCCTGCAGAAGTACATCCCGGCCTGCATGGCGCTGTTCGCCCCCTACGTGAACAGCTACCGCCGCCTGGCCCGCTACACCGCGGCGCCGATCAACATCCAGTGGGGCATCGACAACCGCACCGTGGGCATCCGCTCGCCGATCTCGTCGCCGGCCGCGCGCCGCATCGAGAACCGCGTGATCGGTGCCGACGCCAACCCCTACGTGGCCCTGGCCGCCACGATGGCTTGCGGCTACCTGGGCATCAAGAACAAGGTGATGCCCTCGGCCGAGTGCAAGGGCGACGCCTACCTGGGTGACTACCAGCTGCCGCGCAGCCTGGGCGAAGCCCTGGAACTGCTGCGCGCCGAGAAGGACCTGGCCAGCGTGCTGGGCGAAGCCTTCGTCACGGTCTACACCGAGGTGAAGGAGATTGAGCACGCCGAGTTCATGAAGGTGATCTCGCCCTGGGAACGCGAGCACCTGCTGCTGCACGTCTGATCCCCTGCCGGTCCCATGAGGACCGCTGCCTGACCATTCAAGGAACCACCATGCAACAAGACAACATCGTCATCCAGGCCCCCGTTCAGGCCACCCGCCGCAGCACCCGCGAATGGCAGCAGGCCGATGCGGACCACTTCATCCACCCGTTCACCGACACCGCGGCGCTGGCCACCAAGGGCGCCCGCATCATCACCAAGGCCGAGAACATCTACCTCTGGGACAGCGAAGGCAAGAAGATCCTGGACGGCATGAGCGGCCTGTGGTGCGTGAACACCGGCTACAGCCAGCCGGCCCTGGTGGAAGCGGCCACCCGCCAGCTGAAGGAACTGCCTTACTACAACGCCTTCTTCCAGACCTCGACGATTCCGGCGATCGAGCTGGCCGAGCTGCTGTCGCAGGTCACGCCGCCGCAGTTCAACCATGTCTTCTACGGCAGCTCCGGCTCCGAGAGCAACGACACCGTGGTGCGGCTGGTGCGGCACTACTGGGCCCTGCAAGGCCAGCCGGAGCGCCAGGTCATCATCGCGCGCAAGAACGGCTACCACGGCTCGACGATGGCCGGGGCCTCGCTGAGCGGCATGGCCTACATGCATGCCCAGGGTGGCCTGCCCATTCCCAACATCACCCACATCGAACAGCCCTTCTGGTACGAGCTGGGTGGCGACATGAGCCCCGACGAGTTCGGCAAGGTGGCCGCCAGTTGGCTGGAGGAAAAGATCCTCGAGGTCGGCCCGGACAAGGTCGCCGCCTTCATCGGCGAGCCCGTGCAAGGGGCCGGTGGCGTGATCGTGCCGCCCAAGACCTACTGGCCCGAGATCCAGCGCATCTGCGACAAGTACGGCATCCTGCTGGTGTCCGACGAGGTGATCTGCGGTTTCGGTCGCACCGGCAACTGGTTCGGTTGCGAAACCATGGGCACGAAGCCCGACCTGATGACCTTCGCCAAGGGCGTCACCGCCGGCTATGTGCCGCTGGGTGGCGTGATGATCAGCGACCGCGTGGCCAAGGTGCTGATCGAAAAGGGCGGTGAGTTCGAACACGGCTACACCTACTCCGGCCATCCGGTGGCCTGCGCGGTGGCCGTGGCCAACATCAAGCTGATGCAGCAGCTCAAGCTGGTCGAGCATGTGCGTGAGGATGTCGGCCCGTATCTTGCACAGCAGTTCGCGACGCTGCAGGACCATCCGCTGGTGGGCGAAGCAGTCAGCTGTGGATTGATGGGCGCGATTCAACTCGTGAAGGACAAGGCAAAACGACAGCTCTTCCCGTCCTCCCTGGAGGTCGGCATGGTCTGTCGGGGCCACTGCTTCGGCAATGGCCTGGTGATGCGCGCCGTGGGTGACCGCATGGTCATCGCCCCACCGCTGGTCATCACCCGCGCCCAGGTCGACGAGATGATGACGCTGATCCGCCGCTGCCTGGATCTCACGCTGGCAGACGTCCAGGCCAAGGGCTGGCTCTGACACCAGACGCTTGTCCCAGCGTTCCTCATGGCTTGCACCATTTTGGACATCTCGAAATCACCCCAGAATGGGGCAGTCCAAAGTGGTGCAGTCCAGCGCTCTTCATGTATTCGCCCATCTTCTCTCCCCAACATCCGTGACCTTGGAGGTTTCTTCATGAAGTTCAACTCAGTGCGTTCGGTCCTTTCACTGGCGGTGGCCGCTCTGGCGGTGGCAGGCGCAGCCAGCAGCGCCCAGGCCGAGGAAGAGGAAAAGGTCCTCAACATCTACAACTGGTCCGACTACATCGCCGAAGACACGATCAAGAACTTCGAAAAGGAAACCGGCATCAAGGTCCGGTACGACAACTTCGACAACAACGAGATCGTTCACGCCAAGCTGGTGGCCGGCAAGACGGGTTATGACATCGTCGTGCCTTCGTCGAACTGGGCCAAGCTGCAGGCCGAAGGCGGTTTGCTGCGCAAGCTCGACAAGTCGCAGCTCCCGAACTGGAAGCACCTGGATCCGGCCGTGCTGAACCAGCTGGCCCACCTGGACCCGGGCAACCAGTACATGGTGAACTGGCTCTGGGGCTACACCACCGTCGGTATCAACGTCGACAAGGTGAAGGCGGCCCTGGGCAGCACCCCGATGCCGGACAACGTCTGGGACCTGGTCTTCAAGCCCGAGTACATCTCGAAGATGAAGTCCTGCGGCGTGTCCTTCCTGGACTCCGCCTCGGAAGTGGTGCCGGCCGCCCTGCACTACCAGGGCAAGGCGCCCGAGAGCAAGGTGCCGGGCGACTACGCCAAGGCCGCCCAGCTGCTGAAGTCGGTGCGTCCCTACGTGACGCTGTTCAGCTCCTCGGGCTACATCAACGACATGGCCAATGGCTCCATCTGCCTGGCCCTGGGCTGGTCGGGTGACATCAACATCGCCCGCCAACGCGCCATCGACGGCAAGACCGGCCAGAAGATCGAAGCCCTGATCCCGAAGACCGGCGGCCTGCTGTTCTTCGACACCATGGTGATCCCGGCCGACGCGCCCCACCCGGAGAACGCGCACAAGTGGATCAACTACA